>JASEFN010000002.1:0-303186 GCA_030018355.1 Caldisericia bacterium
AAAAATTCTATTTTCTGAAAAGAATACAACTTTAATTAAATTTCCTTCTCTATCAAAAATTTCAGAACTTTGTGGAGGATCATATTGTATCTCTTTAAGATCTGGAAGAGAGTTAGAGATTTCAAAATAATATAATAAAATTGGTGTTAAAAAAATAGTAATTGTTATAAATAAAAAGAAAAGGAAAATTTTAAAAAATTTTATTTTCTTTATTTCTTTTTTTGTCTCTTTTCTTTTAGAGACTATCTTTCTTGGGTAAAACAAATGGCTTCTCTTCTTCTATGGGTTCAACCTTAACACTTAAAATTTTTCTTATATCTTTTGGAAGTAAAAATAGTTTTTTATGTGTCTCACCATCATAAAACTTAAGTTCTCCATCTATTCTTTCATTTATCCTTTTGTCAATTTCTTCAATTTCAAATTTTTTTGGATTTAAACTATTTGAGGAGAAGATAAAACTCCAAGTTGTATCAAAACTGGGGACATATGAATAATATGAAAATGTGTTTTTAAAACTTTCTTTTAAAGTCCAATATATTTTTCTATGCATCTCATATGTTACGCATCTTAACATTGAGGCTTGAAGAACAAAAACTCCATCCTCTTTTAAAATTTCACTTATCTTTTTAAAATAGTTTTTTGTAAAAAGAAAATATGAACTACCACCCTCAAAAGGTTCAGTAACATCCTGAATTATTACATCAAAACTTTTCTCTTTTATATCTTTTATATATTCTCTCGCATCTTTTATAATTAAAGTCAACTTTTCTGAATCAAAACTACCCTTGTGCCATTCATAAAGATGTTCTTTTGCAAATTCAATCATCTTTGTGTCAATATCAACCATTATAACTTCTTTTATATTCTTATGTTTTAAAACCTCCCTTAATGTAGCGCCTTCTCCTCCGCCAATTATTAAGACTTTTTCTGGATTTCTATGAGTTATCATTGCTGGATGGACAAGAGATTCATGGTATATATATTCATCTTTTTCAGTTGACTGTACATCTCCATCAATAATTAACATTTTTCCATAAAAAGGAGAGTAGATTATCTCAATTTTTTGATAATCTGTTTTATATCCTACAATATATTTTGTAAAACCATGAAGGTGTTTTTCTGTTGGTTCAAAATTATCGTGAAACCACATCCAACTCACTTTCTTTTTCTCCTTCTGAAACTACTGTTTTTTCTATTTTGTGTTTGTAAATACCATCTTCAAATTCACCCCTCTGAAGGGAGGTTAAATAAATAATTTTTGCTTTAAATTTTCTTTTTATATATTCATACGCTTCCCATGGCATTGTATGTTTGCCACAGGTATATATATCTATTGCAGCATAATTTTTCTCAGGCCATGTATGAATTGATAAATGAGACTCAGAAATTACAACAACTCCACTCACACCTTGAGGAGAAAATTTATGAAACACAGTTTCTAAAATTTCAGCATTTGCTACAATAGCTGCTTCAGTGAGAATCTTTCTCACTTGATCCAAATCATTAATAATCTCTCTCTCACAACCTGAGAGTTCTAAAATGAGATGCATCCCTTTTGTTTCCATTTCACCTCCCTCCAAAGAGGAGTAATTATATAAATATAGTATAGTTTTCAATCTTTTAAAAAATAGCACATTTATTTATAAAATAAATTTAATATTTGTCAATACCTTTTGAAGATTTTTTATTAAAATTTTATAAATTTTTCTAAAAAATTTTTGTAAACTAAACTTTATTAGAATTAAAATAATTAAAATTGTTAATATTTAACGATTTTAATATTTCTCAGACATAGACAAGATAAATTTGATAATATGTTTTAAAAATTTTAATTAAATAAACTTTTTTAATAAATAAATTAATTGTTAAAATTCTTTTTATTTTTAAGTTTTAATTTTAACAATATAAAATGAAAATTTTTATGTAATGAAGAAATTTTTATTTACATCAAATAAATTTAATGTTTGAAAAAAAATATTTATAAATTATAATTTTAATTAAATGGTGGGGAGTCGTCCAATGGTAGGACAGCGGACTCTGGATCCGTTAATCGGGGTTCGAATCCCTGCTCCCCAGCCAATCTATTTTTTTAAAAATGTGTGGTAGATTCATTTTTTTTGAAGTTGATAAAATAGAGGAGAGATTTGATGCAATAATCGAAAAAACACTCAATTTTTCCCCAAATTATAATATTTATCCTGGTCAAGAGGTGCCTGTGATTATAAAAGAGGAAAATTTTAATAAAGTAAAATTAATGAAATGGGGTTTAATACCACATTGGGTCAAAAATTTAGATGAATTTAAACCATTTATAAACATTAGAAGTGATTCACTATTAACAAAACCAAATTTCTATAATTTTTTAATTAATAGAAGATGTATAGTACCATCAAATGGATTTTATGAGTGGAAAAAAGTAAAGAAAACAAAAATTCCATATTTTATTTCCATTGAAAATAACAGACTTTTTTCTTTTGCTGGTATATATGATATTTATAAAAATAATGAAAGAGAAATATTAAGTTTTGCAATAATAACAACAGAGCCAAATGAAAAAATAAAACAAATCCATGAGAGAATGCCAGTTATTTTAGATAGAGAGGGTGAAAAAGCATGGCTAGATACAGGTTATGAAAATCACAAAAATTTAATAAAATTTTTTAAACCATTTCCTGAAGATTTAATGAATATATTTGAAATTTCAAATTTAGTAAATAATCCAGAAAATAATTTTGAGGAATTAATTTTACCTTATAAAAAAGAAAAAGGAGAGTTGTTTTAAAAAAATTTAACTATTTAAATTTTTAGAGAATTAATATAATAAAAATATAACTATTAAAGAAGGAGGATTAGATGACAAAAAAATTTTTATTATTAACTTTAATCTTTATACTGTTTATTTCGTTTTTACCTTTGTTAAAAGTTAATGCAGATTCTCAAGAAGTGCTTGTAATAGTCCAACTAAAATCACCATCATATTCAGAATTTTTATCTAATAAACGAAATTTGCCAATGTCAAATTTTACAAAGAATTCATATTTAAATTTACTTCAAAAAGAACATCAAAATTTCTTATTTTCAATTTTAAACAGTAAAATTTATTTTAAAGAGAGATGGCACTATTTTTTATCTTACAATGGCATCTCTGGCGAGGTTAATAAAGAAGATATTGAAAAAATAAAGAAAAACCAATTTGTAAAAGATATCTTTATCGCAAAAACTCATAAACTAAATACAGATATTTTTGTTCCTCTTTTAAAAGCACCTCAAGTTTGGAAAATGAGTGATCAAAATGGGCTTCCTGTAACAGGAAAGGGAATGTTAATTGGTATTATTGATACAGGAATTGATTATAACCATCCAGATTTAGGTGGTGGAATTGGAAAAGATTTTAAGATTAAAGGTGGGTATGATTTTGCAGATAAAGATTCTGATCCACGTGATGTGGAGGGACATGGTACAGCAGTTGCAGGAATTGTAGCAGGAAATGGTAAGGTTAAGGGTGTAGCACCAGATGCAAATCTTATGGCTTATAAAGTTTTTCCAGATGGAGGAGAAGGGGCAAGCGATGCTGATATTATTGCAGCAATTGAACAAGCATTAAAAGATGGTTGTACTGCAGTTAATTTATCTTTAGGTTCACCAGGTGGAAAAAGTGAAGGAGATGATGAGACAAATCAAATTAATAATGCAGTTAATTTAGGTTTAATTGTTGTTGCAGCTGCTGGAAATGATGGATTAAGAAGTAAAGAACTTGGTTGGCCAATAAGCGCACCATCAAGTGCGAAAAATGCAATATCTGTTGCTGCAAGTGATGAGGGTGGGGGAACTGTAAATATAGTTTATCCTTCAGGATATGAAGATAAATTTATACCATTTACATATGGAGAAGGAGTTCCTGAATTTCCTGAGGGAAAAGAGTACGAACTTGTATATTGTGGGTATGGTAGAGAAAAAGATTTTGAAGGTAAAGATTTAAAAGGAAAACTTGCTTTAATTCAAAGAGGACCACTTGCGCCAGAGTCAGCACTTTTATTTGAAACAAAGTATTTTAATGCCCTTTCTTATGGTGCTGAAGGGGTTATTGTTTTTAATACTGCTCCTGGACCCAATGTAATTATGGCTCTTAATGTACAGAATCATCCCGGGGTAGAATTAAAACCAGCAGTTTTTATTATGGAAGAGGATGGATATCTTTTGAAATCATTAATAGAACAAGGTGTTAGAGTTTCATTTACAAGAAAGTTAAGAAAAGAAAACTTAGTTGCTGATTTTTCATCACAAGGACCAACACCAGATGATGTATTTAAGCCAGAAGTTGCAGCACCTGGAACAAATACATTTACAACTGCACCTCAAAATCAATATACCTATGGATTTGGAGGAACATCAGGAGCAACACCTTTTGTTTGTGGATCAACAGCGCTCCTTAAACAACTTCACCCAGATTGGACTCCATTTGATATAAAAACAAGTTTAATGAATAATGCATTTATTTTAATTAATCCAAATAATAATCTTCCTTTCTCTTGGACAGATCAAGGATCTGGAAGAGTAGATGTTTTTGCTGCAGCAACCACACCTCTTTTAATAAAACCTTATTCAATTTTTATAAAAGATAAAGAGGGCGAAATATCAATAGTTGTAAAAAATGTAACAAAAGATAAAGTAGATTTTAAAGTCAGTTCTAGCGTTATAGGTAATATATCAGGAATTAATTTTGATTATATAGACAAAGAAGAAAGTTTTTCAGTTGATAAAGAAAGTGAATTGACAATTAATTTCAAATATAGTATTGATGATAAATTATCAGAAGGATATTATGATGGAATAATATATTTTAAACTTTCTGATAGAACACTTCATGTTCCAATAATAATTAAAAAAGGAATTCCTAAAGTACCAACAAAAGTTTTAGAAGTGCTTTCAGTTGAGCCAAAAATTTTATCCCCAGATGGTGACGGGATAAATGATTTTATTAATTTTAAATTTAAATTAAATTATGGTGAAAAGGGTTTAAGAGATGAAAAATCATATAGAAGTAGAGTTGGTGGAGTTATAATTGACATTTTTGACGAAAAAGAGACAACAAAATTAGGAACAATTTACAAAAAAGTTTTAATGAATGGTTCCTATGAGTTTGTTTGGGATGGGAAAGATTATGATGGAAAATATTTTTTGGATAATGGAAATTATAAATATAAAATTTACACAGTTACAATCCAATCAGGAGACACTTTAAAACTTGTTGAGGAGGTTGGTTTAACAGGAGATTTTAAAATTGAAAATGTTAAAATTCCATTTTCAAAATTTATCTCTCTTGATAAATATAGCAAAGGAGCAATTTTTAATATCGAATTACATGCTAATAAATTAAAAAATATTAAGGAATTAAGATATACAATTGAATATGATCCTCAGCATCTTTCAATTTTAGAAGTTAATCTTGGAGATTTTATAATTAGAAATGATAATAATGCAAAAATTGAAACTAAAATAGACAATAAAAACGGAATTATAGATGTAAAAATTTCAATTACCTTAACAGATGGCATATCAGGTGAAGGCACTATATTAAAATTAAAATTTAATTCCATAAAAGATGGTGGAGTAAAATTAACACAAACATATGCATATGGTTTTGACATTAATAAAATTAAAATTGAATTTATTAAAATTGATAAAATAATAATTATTACTCCCTTACAAGGAGATATAAATGGTGATGGAAAAGTAGATTCTGAAGATTTGATTATTTTTGCAAAAGCATTTGGAACTAAATTAGGAGACCCAGATTATAATGAAAAATGTGATCTGAATGGAGATGGAAAGGTTGATGCAGAAGACCTTCTTCTTTTAGCCCAAAACTTTGGAACACAAGCACCTTAAGTTTTTAATATATTGTCAAAAAAGTGTAAAGGAGGGCGATTTGCCCTCCTTTTTATTTACATATATCTTTTTATTGCAATCTCAATGATTTTTAAAATAAAATCATCATAAGTAAATCCAGCTTTTTCTGCCATTTTTAAAATATCAGAATATCCTGGTACAAGAAGAGGAAGAGAGTTTACCTCTAAAATATAATATTTTCCATTTTTAATTCTTATATCCATTCTTGTATAATCCCTTAAATTTAGTACTTTATATGCCTTAACAACACCCTCCTTTAAAGATTCTTCCTCATCTTTTAAAAGTCTTGCAGGACAGTAATATTTCACTTCTTCTATCTCATTTTTTACCCTATAAGAGAAAAATCTTTCAATGCCATCTGGAAGTGAATAAAAATCAATTTCAAGAAATGGTAACACTTCTATTTCATCTCCATTTCCAATTATTCCGCAAGTTATCTCTCTACCTTCTATAAATTCTTCTACAATGGCAGGCTCAGAGAACTCCTTATGAATTTTATTTGCCTCTCTTTTTATTCCTTCTATATCATAAACAATCGAGTCTTTTGTTAGACCAAAAGCACTTCCCTCTCTTACTGGTTTAACAATAACAGGAAAAGAAAGATTAAAATTTTTTTCAAATGAGTTTATTTCATATTCTTTAATAAGTGTAAATTTTGGAGTTGAAATTCCATAAAAAGATAAAATAAGTTTTGTAATAAATTTATCAAGACAAATTGTATGAACAAAAGCAGAGGAGCCAGTGTATGGAACTCCTAATATATCTAAAATTGCTGGAACATGAATTTGTCTTCCTTCTTTTCCTCCGCTTGTTGCTAAATTAAAAACAAAATCAACATTTTTTATATTTTCAAAAAAGTTTTCATCAAATGGAATTTTAATTGCATCATATTTTTTATTTAATGCATAAAAAACAGAATCAACCATTTTTTGTTTATTTTTGTCAAGAATTTTATCATGAACAACACCAATTATTTTTATTTTCATAAAATTTCACCTTATACTTAAAATCCTAATTTTTTTAATCTATCCTTTTCTTTTAAAATTTTCCCGTTCTCATCAACAGCATAATTTGCTCCATTTATTACTTCACATCTTATCTCCCCTCTTGCAACTGAAAAACCAACTAATCCTGGTGCATCAAGAATTCCAGTTTTAACTGCAATATATAGAGTTTCTGGATCTAAAAGTGGATCCTCCCTTCCTTTTCCTAATTCTTTAATTTTTTCAACAAGGAAGAGTGCCTCATCTTTTAACTCTTGAACCCTATTTTTTATGTCTTTATCTTGATAAAAATCTGGGAGACCAGAATCTGCTACAAGATATGCTCTTTTTACCATTTTTACACTTTCAATTATCTCTTTACTTGTTGCTCTTTTTATCGCTTCAGTATAAGCAACAACATGAATTATATCTGGCTTCAAATATGAGCCATAAAACATTGATGAAACAAGTTGGCCCATTGCTTGATATGGATCAGATGGATAAGAAAGAAGTCCTGTTCTTATCATAGTGTAAACTTTAAAATTTTCATCTTGAAGTGATTCAACAAGTTCTTTTCTTGCTAAACTTTTTGCAATATCCATTTTTGGTGAAAGGTTAGGTGGTGAGTTTAACATATATTGTTGAATATAATGTTTTACTCCGAGTTTTTTTGCAATGTATGCAACAAGAAAAGAGTCTGCTACCGCAAGTGTATCATGAGCATTTCTTAACTCCCATTGATGAGAGTCATTTACCTCAACTGGTACTCCATTTTCTGCGTTCCATTTTATTCCTTCCATGTTTTCTTTTATTGCAGATAGAAGTTCTCTATCGCTCCTTCTGTCAAGTTCAGAATACCAAAATATTGGAATAGCTGCCCATGCATTATTTATAGTTTCCTTGAGTAATTTCGAAAATTTTACAATATTTCTTGTCCCAGAATAGCATCTTACAAGTGGATAGTTTCCTCTCCTTGATGCTTCATATAATTTTCTAAAATCATCCTCTGTTCTTATAGGAGCACCACCTGCTCCAGATAACTTTTCGTCCATTTTTTCTTTTTCAAAAAAATAACTTTGACAATTTTGATCTGGAGCAATAGAAATTATGTCGAGTAGCATACTTTCTGCAAGTTTTTTAATCTCCTCTATAGTTTCTTCTAATGTTTGAAGTCCAATATGGTGTCTTATAAGTGGATATGGTTTTTTAAATTCTACTCTCTCCCATAAAGTTTGAGGATAATCCTCTTCCTTAATTATTTTCTCTCTTCCCTTTAAAAAATTTAAAACTTCTTCTATCTCTTCGCTTCCATCAAAAACTCTATCAAAAATTTTATACTCCTTTGCTACTTTTCCTGTTTCAATTGTTCCACCAAAAACAAATTTTATATTTTTATTTTTTATATTTTTAATTTTTTCAATTAGTTCATTTAAAAGATTTCTTAAAGGTTCTTCACCTAATCTATAACTAATTGCTACAATATCTGGATCAACTTCAACAATTGCTCCAAAAAGTTTTTCAATTGGAACCGCTCCTCCAAGATAATGTATTTCATATCCCTCCTTTTTTGCTAGATTTAAAAAATTAAGAAGCCCTGCAACATGTATATCATTTCCTATTGCTGCACCCACAACCTTTTTATTCATACCCCTCCTCCAGATATTTTATAATCTCCTCTGGAGTTTTTCCTTTTAAGCCCAATTTTTCAACTGTTCTACCAGACTCAAAATAGTTTTCACCCATCATAACATTTGCTAAATGAATTATTGAATCTATGATTTGTGTTTTTATATCAAACTCTTTTCCAAATGAAGAGATTGGAACTAAACTCATTGGAACATCCTCTGTTATGTATCTATTATCAATACTTGGTGGGGCTATTATTCCTTGATATCCACTGTTATTATGAATTGCTTCATAAAGGTTTTTACCTGTTACATCATATGCATATTTTAACCAATTAAGAGAGGTTAAAGGTTCGACTCCAAACTTTTTCATAACAAGACATCTTTCTTCGTCAACTTTTTCAAGAATTTTTGCAACCGATTGTGTTATTCCCTCTAAGTAAAACTCAAATTTTCCTGCAGTTGATTCAATTCTCGCAGCATTAAGAATTAAAGTTGCTGGATGAAAAACAGCACCAATGTTATTAAAACTTGTATAAATTGTATTTGGAACTACTTCAAACTCAGGCATTACCTCATTCATAATTTCTTTAAGTTCATCATTTCTTTTCGCTGGAATCGCTGAAATTGGAACAGCATTTTTAATTCTAAAAATTTTTACAACTCCTGGATTTGACATACGAGACGCAAAAATAAAAGTTTGCGCTTCTGCAATTAATACATCTTTTTTAACTCCTTTTAACTTAAAAACATTTTTAAATTCGAGTGCACCACAAGTTCTACCAGGATTTAATAAAATTATTTGTCCATCCTCTACAAAAGGGGCAATTCTTTCGGCAATTTCTCTATGAGCAAATGCAGGAACAACCACCATTATAAGTTTTCTTCCTTTTATTGCTTCTTCTAAATTTGTTGTTGCAAGTGAAATTTCAAAAACTCCTTTTACTTCGCCTTCGACTTTTATTTTTTTGCTTTCTATAATAGGTTCTATTCTCCATCTGCTTCTATTGTATAAAGATACATCGAAATTTTTCATAGCAAGGTAGGCGCAAAGAGCTTGCCCCCCATTACCTGCACCAATAACAGCAATTTTAATCATTACTTACCACCTCCGTTTTGGGACTTTTTTTAATTATACCATGTTACAATGGTGTCAGACACCTTTGTAACATGTTAGAAAATAAAGGGGATATTTTCTTCAAAAAGGTTTATAATTTCTTCTATTTTGACTAAATTTTTTACTTCTCCATATTTTTCCAAAACCCCATTTTTAAGTAAAATTATTTTATCACATAAATATTTTATTGAATTTATTTCATGAAAAACAGAGATGATCGTTTTTTGTGAACTTTTAAGTTCTTTTAATAAATTTAATATTTTAATTTTAAATTTCAAATCAAGATGTGTTAATGGTTCATCAAGAATAATTATTTCTGTTTCTTGAATTAATGTTCTAATTAAAGTCAAAAGTTGTTTTTCACCTTCTGATAAAATTTGAAAATTTATATCTTTAAGATGAGTTATATTAAATTTTTCCATCCAATATAAAACAATCTCTTTATCCTCTTTTTTTACAAATCCATCAATATAAGGAGCCCTTCCAGTTAATAGGTAATCAAATGTTTTTAATGGGAAAAATATGTTTACTTTTTGAGGAACATAAGAGAAAATTTTACCCCTCTCTCTTTCACTTATTTTAAAAATATCAATTCCATTAAAATATACACCCCCCTTTTGTGGTTTTAAAATACCCAAAATAACCTTAAGAAGTGTGGTTTTTCCACTTCCATTTGGTCCAAAAATTGATATACTTTCTCCCTTTTTAACAGTAAAACTTATATTTTTTAAAACCTCTTTATTCTTATATGAAAAAGAGACATTTTTTATTTCAAGATAACTTTTATTCATTAAAACACCTTCTCTTTCCATAATACATATAAAAAAAATGGAACACCTAAAAATGAAGTAATAGTTGCAACTGGTATCTCATTTGGATAAAATATTGCTCTTCCAAATAAATCTGAGAGAGTAAGAAGAAGACCACCGAAAAAAATTGAAAGAAAAAGAAGTTTTATATGTTTTAAGCCAAAAATTTCTCTTAATATATTTGGGACCATAAGACCAACAAATCCTATTATTCCAGAAACATAAACGCTTATTCCAGTTAAAATTGAAATTAAAATAAGAGTTAAAGTTTTAAGTAAATTTGTATTAATTCCAAGAGTTTTTGCTTGATCTTCTCCAAGAGAATAAACATCAAGATTAAAACTTAAAAATATTGAAGTTATAAAAGATGGAATAAAAATAAGTACCAAAAAAAGAAATTTATTCATATCAACATTTGAGAAACCCGTTAAAGACCAAAACACAGATTTATTTAAAACATCTCTTCCCCATATGATAAGAAATGTTGAAAGGGAAGAGAAAAGATAATTAATTGCAATACCAGAAAGAAGTAAATTAAGAGGTGTTATTTTCCCCTTTATTTTACTTATTAAATATATTATTGAGACAGAAAAAAGAGCACCTAAAAAAGAGAAAAAAGATAATGAGAATTTAAATAAAGCATCAAGACCTAAAAAGAGAGACAGGGTTACAAAAAAATTTGCACCAGAAGATATTCCAAATAAAAATGGATCTGCGAGAGGATTTAAAAATAGAGTTTGTGAGAGAAGGCCTGCAATTGAAAGAGATGCGCCAACAAATAAAGAAGCAAAGACTCTTGGAAATCTTATTTTTACAAATAATTCATCACTATTTTTGAAATTAAAAATAAAATTTATTATCTCCTGAAAAGTGTATCTTTTTGCTCCAAATGATAAAGATAAAAAAATTGAGATAATAAGTAAAAAAATTATTATTATAATAAAAATTTTTTCTCTCATCTTATAAATAGGGAGGAGAGTCTCTCCTCCCTTAGAGATTGTGATAGTTCATCTTTGTGAATAAGTTTAAAAAGCTCCTCCATTCCATCAATTATTCTTGGCCCTAATCTAAAAATTAAATCCTCTTTTTCAAATATATAAACTCTTCTATTTTTAACAGCATCAATGTTTTGCCATCCCGGCCTTTTCAAAATATCATCTATATTTTGTCCCATATATGTAATTATTATGACTTCAGGATTTTCGTTTATTATAAACTCTTGTGAAAGAATTGGCCAATCACCGGTTGCTTTGCTAGCTATATTAATTCCTCCAACTTCTTCTATTATCTCATTTAAATATGTATTTTTCCCAACTGACATATAAGGATTATTCCATATTTCAAGATAAACCTTTCTTTTTTTCAATTTTTTAGCCTCTTCTAAAATTTTAAATCTTCTTTCATTTAAATTTTTAACAAGTTCTTTTGCCTCTTCTCTTTTATCTACAACTTTTCCAATAGTTAAAATCAAATTAAATAGATCGTCAAGACTTTTTGGATCAAACGCAAGATTTTTTATGTTTAATTTTTTAAGATTAATAAATAGATCAATTGGATTTCCTCTAATACCAAAAACAAAGTCTGGTTTTAGAGAATAAATTTTTTCAAGATTTGGATTTGAAAAACCGCCTATTTTTTCTTTCTTTTTTGCCTCTTCAGGATAATTACAAAATTCAGTTACTCCAATAATTTCATCTTTTAAACCAAGTGCAAAAAGAATTTCTGTGTTTGATGGGGCAAGAGAAATTATTCTTTTTGGTTTTTCATAAAATGTTACTTCATTGTAAAGATCATCTTTTATTGTTATTTTAGGATAGATATATCCAGAAAGAAGCACTCTTTTATTCTTTCCATCCCAAATAAGATTTAAGTCAAAAATTTTACTTATATCTCTTACTGAAATAAAAGTTAAGTTTTTAAATAAAACTGGTTTAAAAAGAAATTCTTTTCTTGTTCCATCAAAAGTGTAGAATCCCTCTTTGACAAAAATTTTAATATCCTTTTTATTAAACCCAAAACTTATGCTTTTTTCCATCTCATTCCACTTATATTCTATTTCAGAAGCATTAAGGAAGTCTCTAAGTGGAATAAAAACTCTTCCATTTAATACTAAAGGCTTCTCAGTAAAATTTAAAATCTCTCCATTTTTTAGAAAACTTTTTGACTCAAGAGTAAATGAAAAATTTAAATTAAATGAATAAGTTAAATTGATTGATTTAAGATAAGATGAAAAAAATAAAATAAATAATAGAGTGACTAAAAGAGTAAATTTTAAAAATTTTTTCATCTTGATCCTCCTTTCCTTCCCGCGAAGGCGGAAGGTAAAATTTGATCAGGCAGGTCTCCTGGCTTGTGGGCGCTGTCTCTTTTCTTTAGACCTTCCCAGTTTCCCAGTGGCCTAAAGATAAAGGAAGATACCCACTCACAGTTGCGGGGCAGCGAGGGATTTTCACCCTCTTCCCTACACCTGACCACTTTAATTTTACCACAATTCTTTTTACTAACAATGTTAAAAATGTGTCAGACACCATTGTAACATGTTAAGAAAGTGTCAGACACATTTGTAACATCATGTTAAAAAATTTATAATAAAATTATGGGAAGGAAAAAGAAAAAGTTAAAACTTCCTCTTTATTCAAGTAAAGTTTCAGCAGGATTTCCATCTCCAGCAGATGATTTTATTGAAAAAACCTTAGATCTTAACGATCTTCTTATAAAACACCCACAAGCAACTTTTTTTGTTAGAGTATTAGGTAATTCAATGATCAATGCAAATATAAGGGATGGAGATATTTTAGTAGTAGACAAAGCGCTTGAGCCAAAAGAAGGCGATATTGTTATTGCAAATGTTGACGGTGAATTTGTTTTAAAAAGAATAAGAAAAAAAGATGGAAAACTTTATCTTTTTCCTGAAAATTCAGACTTTAATCCGATAGAGATAAAAGAGGGAATGGAGTGCGAAATTTGGGGAGTAGTAACCTATGTTATTCACAAAATCCTATAGATGTTACTATGGTGTCTGACACCATAGTAACATTTAATGTATTGAGGTGAAAAATGGGTAGAGAAAGAAGACTAAATATTGAAAATGGTTATTTTCATGTTATTTCTAAATCTGTTGAAGAGACAAATCTTTATAATGATGATGAGGATTATGAAAAATTTTTAAAAATTTTAAATGAAGAGAGATTAAAACATAATATTTCTATTTTTGCTTTTTGTCTTATGCCAAATCACTATCATATTTTGTTAAAAACAAATAATTCAAATTTATCATATTTTATGAAATATTTAAATCATAGATACTCCTTATATTTCAATAATAAAAATTTTAGATTAGGCCATCTTTTTATGGATAGATTTAAAAGTTTTTATATCAATAGTGATGGATATTTCTTGAATGTTTCAAGATATATTCATTTGAACCCTCTTGAAGCAAATCTTATCGATAAACCTCAAAACTACAATTGGAGTAGTTACAAATTTTATTATTATGATATTGAAAATTCACTTATAGATAAAAATTCTTTTTATGAAATAATCTCTTTAAAAAAGGAAGATTATATCTATTATGTGAATAATTTATATGAGAGTCTCATCTCCTCAGGAAGTGAAATAAATCATATTAACTCAATTAATGGGAATCCACTAAGAATTTCTGAAGTTATTAAAAATTTGGAGAAAGCCTTTTCTAATATAGATAAAAAAATTTTTAGAAATTTAATTATATTTTATTTGTTAAACAAAAATTTCAATGTAGATGATATAGCAGATTATTTTGACATTTCCAAAACCCATCTATATAGAATCGCTAACAAAATTGAAAGCGAAATGAGAAAAAATCCAAATATTGTTAAATTTTATAATGAAATTGAGAAGTTAGCACCTTTATATGAAGAATAGGTTACTATGGTGTCTGACACTTTTGTAACATGTTACTATGGTGTCTGACACCATAGTAACATTGTGGAAAGATGAAAAGAAAAGTTTTTGCACTTGTTGATTGTGACAATTTTTATGTATCTTGTGAAAGAGTTTTTAATCCAAAACTTAAGGGTAAACCTGTAGTAGTTTTGTCAAATAATGATGGCTGCGTAATTTCAAGATCAGATGAAGTTAAAGAAATAGGAATTCCAATGGGTGCCCCAATCTTTCAATATGAGAATTTAGTTAAAAAATATAAGATAGAACTTTTATCATCAAATTTCACACTTTATGGAGATATGTCAAGAAGAGTTATGGAGACAATTAAAACAATGTGTCCTGATATAGAAATATATTCAATAGATGAAGCTTTTCTCTCTTTTGATAGATTTAAATATCATAACATTAATGAATATATTAAAAAAATAAGAGAAAGAGTTTTAAAGTGGACTGGAATTCCAATTTCAATTGGTGTTGGAGAAACAAAAACACTTGCAAAAATTGCAACAAAAATAGCAAAAAAGGATAAAAGTTTAGGTGGTATATTTAATCTTTTAGAGAGGAGTGATGTAGATGAATTTCTTAAAAAAATTGAGATAAGAGATGTTTGGGGAATTGGTCCTTCCTTTGAAGAATTCTTAAAGAAAAATGAAATTATAACAGCATATGATTTTAAATATTTACCATATGAATGGGTAAAAAAACATCTTAAAACATTAGGATTAAGGATTCTTCTTGAATTAAATGGAATTCCATGTATTGAAATGGAGTTTGAGGAAAAACCTAAAAAATCAATTTCAACATCAAGGTCTTTTGGTAAAGATCTTACTGATTTCAAAGATCTTAAGGAGGCCATTTCATCATTTATAACAATTGCAGCAGAAAAATTGAGAAAGGAAAAACAACTTGCTTCTATTGTTACAGTTTTTTTAATGAGTAATCCATTTAAAGAAACAGAAAAATATTTTAAAACATCATCTTTTTATTTTCCAAGACCAACTGCAAATACAAGCGAAATAATTGAAGGAGGAATTAATGAACTTAAAAAAATCTATAAAAGTGGAATTTTATATAAAAAAGCAGGAGTAATATTACAAGGATTAATTCCAGAAGAAGAGAGCCTTTTTTTCTTTTTCGATCCAATTTATAAAGGAAGTAGAGAAGAAATGTTAATGAAGACGATTGATACAATAAATAAAAAATTTGGAAGAGATACAATAAAACCACTTTCAAATGGAATAAATAAACCATACATGATGAGGCAACTTAGAAGATCAAAAAATTATACAACAAGGTGGGACGAAATTCCAATAGTTAAATCTGGTTAAATTTGATAAAATTTTTGTATATGGCAAAGTGTGTAAGATGTAAGAGAGAAGCAACAATTTTTATTGATAGTTTAAGATTCTGTGATGATTGTTTTAAAATATATTTTGAAAATAGTTTTTTGAGAGCAATAAATGGTGAGGGATTAAAAAAGAAAATGCTAAGAAAAAATGAGAGGGTTCTTGTTGCTGTTTCTGGGGGAAAAGATAGTATGTCTTTATGGTATTTACTAAAAAAATATGAATTTGATGCAACAG
The DNA here is from genome assembly GCA_030018355.1 of Caldisericia bacterium. Lineage (NCBI taxonomy): Bacteria > Pseudomonadati > Caldisericota > Caldisericia > Caldisericia bacterium. The sequence continues at coordinate 15,952 of JASEFN010000002.1, forward strand.
CAGTACATATTAACTTAAATTATGGTGAATTTTCAGAGAAAAGTTTAGATATAGTTAATGAATTTTCTAAAAACAACTCTTTTCCATTAATGATATTTGATTTAAAAAAAGATTTTGATATTGATATGCAAGAGATTTTTTTAAGAAATAAAAATAGAGAAGCATGTTCTGTTTGTGGTTCAATAAAGAGGTATTTATTGAATAAAATTGCTTATGATTATAAATTTGATGCAGTTGCAACTGGACACAACCTTGATGATGCTATAGCAATAATTTTTAAGGCTTTTTTAAATTGGGATATTGAAACTATTTCAAGAAATTTTCCAATTCTTGAAACAAAAAATGAGAAATTAATTAAGAAAATCAAACCACTTTATAGACTACAAGATAAAGAGATCAAGATTTATGCAAATTTAATGGGTATCCCACATACAGATTTTGTTTGTCCTTATAAAAGAGGAAAAGTAACATTAACTAAAACAAAAGAAGTTATCGATTTTATAGATAAAAATTATAAAGGTATAAAAAGAACATTTTATTTTGGTTTTTTAAGGAATAAAGATTTTTTCAAAATAGAAGATGTAGAATTAAAAGAGTGTAAAATATGTGGAATGCCAACAACAAATGAGGAAATTTGTAATTTTTGTAAATTAACAGGAAGAAAAGTAAGTGAAGTTTAAAGAAGGTGATTTAGTTGAGATAATTGATAAGAAGGAGAGGAAATTCATTTTAAAACTTAAAAAAGGTGAGAAATTTCATTTTCATTATGGATATATAGAACATGACCAAATAATTGGAAAAAGTTATGGATCTATAATTCAAACTTCAAAAGGTTTTTTAGTTTTTGTTTTTCCAGTAAAAAAATCTGATTATATACTTTGTATGAAAAGGGGTGCACAAATTATTTATCCAAAAGATATAGGACAAATTTTAATTTATGGAGATATCCATGCTGGTTTAAAAATTTTTGAGGTAGGTGGCGGAAGTGGTGCTCTTTCAATTTATCTTGTATCAATTATTGGAAAAAGAGGTAAACTCGTAACATATGAAATAAGAGAAGATTTTTTAAATATACTTAAAGAAAATGTAGAGAGATTTTTTGGCGAATTACCCAAAAATTTCATTTTAAGAAAAAGAGACATTTACACTGAAGGTCTACATGAAGATGATAAAAATTTTGATAGAGTGATTCTTGACCTTCCTGAACCATGGAATGCCTTAAAAAATGTTAATAATGGATTAAAAAAAGGAGGAATTCTTATCTCATATAATCCAACAATTCAGCAAATTATAAAATTCAAACTTGAATTAGATAAATTTAAAAATTATTATTTTGAGGGGATGTATGAAATACTTGAGAGAAGATGGAAAATTGAGGAAAATGCAACAAGACCTCTTGATAGAATGGTCGCTCATACAGGTTTTATAATTGTTGCAAGGAAAATTTAATTTATGTATAATTTATTTTGAAATTGGGTGGCGCCATAGAACAATGGTTAGTTCGGAGGGCTCTCAATCCTCAGATCGGGGTTCGATTCCCCGTGGCGCTACCAAATTTTATAAAGCACACCGTTCTCTTAGAGAATAATTTCCATATTTCAACATGTTACAAAAGTGTCAGACACCTTTTTAACATAATTTTTGATAAAATTTTATTGATTTTAAATTTTAATTAATAACAAGAAAGGAGAGAGTATGAAGGTAATTATAGTTGGTGGAGTTGCAGGTGGAGCGACCTGTGCAACAAGGATTAAAAGATTAAAAAGTGATGCAAATGTTAAAATTTTTGAGAGAGATTATTACATTTCTTATGCAAATTGTGGGATTCCATATTATATTGGTGGTCTTATACCAAGAGAGCGCCTTTTTGTTACAAATCCCCAGGAGATGAAGAAAAAATATGGTATTGATGTTTATGTTAGACATGAAGTTTTAAAAATATTTCCTCAAGAGAAAAAAATTTTAGTAAAAAATCTTGAAACTCAAGAAGAATTTGAAGATAGCTATGATTTTCTTGTCTTATCTCCAGGTGCATCTCCTATAAAACCAAAAATTCCAGGAATTGAATCTTCAAAGATTTTTACTTTAAGAACAGTTGGAGATGCAGATAATATTATAAAAGAAATTGAGAGTGGAAAAAGAGAGGCTACAGTGGTTGGGGGCGGTTTTATAGGAATTGAAGTAACAGAAAATTTAGTAAGAAGAGGGATTAAAGTAAATCTTGTAGAAGCACTTCCTCAAGTTTTATCTTTCCTTGATAAAGATTTAATATCTTACATTCATGATGAGTTAAAAATAAATGGAGTAAATCTTTATTTAGGTTCTGCTGTTAAAGAGTTTAAAGAAAAAGAAGATAAAATTGAGACAATTTTAGAAAATGGAACAAGTATTTCAAGTGATTTTGTTGTCTTTTCAATTGGTGTTAAGCCAGAAATCACCTTAGCAAAAGAGGCAGGACTTAAAATTGGTGAAACAGGTGGAATTTTAGTTGATGAGAATATGAGAACATCAAACCCAAATATTTTTGCAATTGGTGATGCAGTTGAAATCGAAAATTTTATTACAAAAACAAAAACAAGAATTCCTCTTGCAGGTCCAACACATAAACAAGCGAGAGTAGCAGCAGATACAATTTGTGGAATCTCTTCAAAATATCTTGGGTCTATTGGAACAGCAATTGTTAAAGTTTTTAATATAACAGGAGCAGCAACTGGATTAAACTCAGTGAGTTTAGAAAAGTTAGGAATAAATTATAAATTTGAGTGCCTTTCCACCTTTAACCATGCAGGTTACTATCCAGATGCATATCCACTCTATATTAAAGTTTTTTATGATGCAAATTCTGGGAGAGTGTTAGGGGGTCAAGCAGTTGGTTTTGATGGTGTTGATACAATTATAAACTCTCTTGCAACAGCAATAAGATTTAATGCAAAAGTAACAGAACTTAAAGATATTGATTTTGCATATTCACCTCAATATGGTCATGCAAAAAATCCACTAAATATCATTGGAACAATGGCAGAAGATGATTTATCAGGTCTTGCGCCTAAGGTAACAATTTTTGAGGTTGATGATTTGGTTAAAAAAGGTGCAGTTTTATTAGATATAAGAGAAAGAGAAGAGACTTTAACAAATAAAATTGAAAATTCAATTAATATTCCTTTAAGTGAATTAAAAGATAGATTTAATGAACTTGAAAAAGACAAACTTTATATTGTTTGTTGTGGTAAAGGACAAAGAGCATATAATGCTGTAAGATTTTTAATTGATAATGGATATAATGCAAAATACCTTGCAGGTGGTTTAACATTTTATTCATCTTGTTTTGGTGGAGAAAAAGAATTGCAATCAAAAAAAGTTGAAGAAAAAAGAGAGAGTGTTGATTTTATAAAAGAAAATGAAATTGTAAAGATAGATGCAAAAGGACTCTCATGTCCTGGACCTCTTATGAAATTAAAAGAGGCCCTTGATAGGGTTTCTTCTGGAACAATAATAGAAATTGAAGCAACAGATCCTGGATTTTATAATGATATTCAATCTTATGCTAAAAGCAAAGGTTTATCTCTTCTTTCACTTGAGAAAGGAAAAATAATAAAAGCACTTCTTAAAAAAGATACTCAAAGTGAGAGGTTAAAAGAGAGTGTAGAGAAAAAAAGTGACTCAGTTTCTATTATTCTTTTTTCAAATGATTTTGATAGAGTTATGGCATCATTAATTATTGCAAATGGCGCTCTTTCTATGGGTAAAAAAGTTAGTATGTTCTTTACCTTTTGGGGTCTCAATGTTTTAAGAAAAGATTATAAAGTAGAAGTTAAAAAGAATTTTATTGAAAAAATGTTTGGTTTTATGATGCCAAGGGGTGCAAAACGCCTAACCTTATCAAAAATGAATATGCTTGGAATTGGAACAAAAATGATCAAAGGAATTATGAAAAAATATAATGTTTTACCACCTGAAGAACTTCTTAAAACTTTTATAAAAAATGGTGGAAGAGTTGTTGCGTGTAGAATGACAATGGATCTTATGGGAATAAAAAGAGAAGAATTAATTGATGGAATAGAAGAAGGAGGAGTTGGTACATATCTTTCTTTTGCTGAAACTTCAGGAATAAACTTATTTATATAATCTTGACAATTCGTGATTTAATATTATAATTTGAATAAAAATATAAAAATTGAGTTTAAAGGAGGAGTTATGAAAAAGATTACAGTAATTATTCTTATCATGTTATTATTTCTTTTTCTACATGGGTTTACCACAAAAGCCTTTTCACCTCCAGAACCAGTTTTGGAGTTAACAGAAGAAGAGGTTTTACCACAAAATCGTGAAAAGCCTGATATTACTAAAGGCATCCCTATGATATCAAATTATGTGTACATTGATGGAGTAAAAATTCCAAAATATTATGCAGAATTACCAATTGTAAGAGAAGAAGGAAAAATTAGATTAATTCTTACTCTTCAAGAACCTCCATTGGTAAATAAAGGAAAAGAGTGGAGAATTAAATATCAACAAAATGAAGTAATTAAGTACCTTGAGACAAAGAAAATCAACTTTAAAGTTGTTACAAAAACTCAATACCTTTACAATCAAATAACAATTGAGATTCCAATAAAAGAGTTTAATAATTTAGGAAAAATTCCTTATGTAAAAAGAATCTCTTTTCCAAGAGTTTGGAAAATAGAGCTTATTTACTCTGTTCCTTTAATTCAAGGAGGTGCTCCTTCTGGTGGTTTAGGTTATACTGGAAATGGTTTAGTTGTAGGAATTGTTGACACTGGGATCGATTATAATCATCCTGATTTAGGTGGTCCAGGATTTCCAAATTCAAAGGTAATAGCAGGATATGATTTTGGCGATTGGGATTCTGATCCTATAGATTGTAATGGGCATGGTACACATGTGGCTGGAATTGTAGCAGCAAATGGAACCATACAAGGTGTTGCAAAAGATGCAAAACTTGTTGCTGCAAAAATTGTCAGTGGATGTCTTGATTATGCAACTAGTGAATCAATTATTGCTGCTTTTGAATATTTAACAAATTTAGGTGTAGATGTAATTAATATGTCATTTGGCTCAGATTATGGTTTTAATCAACCAGACGATCCAGAGCAAATTGCAATATCAAATGCTGTAAATGCTGGAATAACAGTTGCAATATCAGCAGGTAATGCTTATTATCAATATTATCCTTATATTTGGATAGATCAATTTGGAAATGGAAAGTATAGTATGATTTATCCAGATATTGGAGTTGTAGGAGACCCATCAACAACCCCTGTAGTAATTTCTGTTGCATCATCAGATAACTCTTATATGACAGTACCCTATGCACTTGAAACAAGTCAAACTCCAAACCAAGTTTTAGAATATTTTGTAGGGAGCCCATCTCCTGATCCAGTTCAAGTTCTTGGTACAACTAATGAATATGATGTTCAATTTGTAGGATATGGGAATAGCCCTAGTGACTTTTCAAGTTTTGTTCCTGGAAGAATTGCTTTAATGGAGAGAGGCGGACCTGGTGATCCAACTTTTGTTAATAAAGTGAGAAACGCTCAAAATGCAGGTGCTATTGCAGCAATTGTACATAACCATGCAAGTGGCGGTAATGCTTTAGTTGTTATGTCATTAGCAAGTGATATTACAATCCCTGCAATATTTATAGGTTATTCAGATGGAATTTATTTAAGGGATCTTTCCTCCCCTAAAATAAGATTTACAGGAGATTTAACTAGTATTCCAGTTTCAACTGTGGATACACCCTCTTCATTTACTTCTTGGGGATTAACTCCGTTTATGGAAGGAAAACCTGAAGTTTCTGCACCAGGTGGATATATTTATTCAACTGTTCCAGATGGTGGCTATGCAGTTAAGTCCGGTACTTCTATAGCATCTCCTCATGTTGCAGGTGCTGCAGCCATAATGTTAGAAAAAGATCCAACACTTAAACCATATGAAATTAAAAATATACTAATGACAACTTCAAAGATCTTAACAGTATCTGGCTATCCATATTCACCAAGATTACAGGGTGCTGGAAGGATTGATATGGTTAATGCATTAAACGCTCTTGATTACAAGGTTTTAGTTTATGGAAATAATCCAAATTCTCCATGGATTACTGGAGATAGTGAAGGTTCTTCAATATTTAGAGAAAAAATAAAAGTTGTTAACAAATCTTCAAGTGATTTAACATACAACCTATCAGGTTATAAAACGATTTGGTTTGTAAGGACGTTATATTCTGCTAGTACCACAGGATTTACTTTTAGAGATCTTTCACTTAATCCAATAACATCAATTACAGTTCCAGCAAATGGTGTAGTTGAATTTTATATGGAATTAGATATGAGTTCATTTGCATATTTTGAAAATGTTTTTGTTGATGGATTTATCTATTTGAATTCAACTGGTTCTCAACCAAATTTACACCTTCCATTTTCAATCCTTCATGGTGATTGGCAAGATGTATCTTATGATTATGAAAATCAATGGTATACACACAATCCAGTAATAGATCCTGTGGCCTTTGATCCTAATGAACGGTGGTGGTGGTTTGGTTATACATGGCTATATTATCTTGATGGTACAACATTTTATCCACTTGGAGAAGATTTCTATGGTGATTTATATAGAAGTAAAATTGCAATTTCACCAAACGCTGATGGAATTAAAGATGAAGTTTGGGCAGTTCTTTCCCTTTTAAGAGGAACAAAGGAAATTCAATTTCAAGTATTAAATAGTTCAAAACAAAAATTATTAACCCCAATAATTGATACTTATGTAAGAAAAAATGGATTACAACCAAATTGGTATCAATATTGGTATGGATGGAATTATGATTGGGTATGGGATGGAAAAGATTCATCTGGAAATGTTTTACCCGATGGAAACTATTACTTTAGAATTCAAGCAGAGGCTGGCTCAGATCCAACAGGTGGCGCTAAAACATATGACATAAAAGATTTTCCATTAATTATAGATACAATATCTCCAATTGTTACATGGAGTGTTAGTGAAAACAGTGGTAATACATTTATAAATTGGAATGCGACAGATGAAAGAAGTGGTATTTGGGGATTTAACATTTATATGGATGGAGAATTGATTGATAGTGTAAGTCCATCAACATCATCATATACAATATCTGGCTCACCAATAGGTCATAGCTTCTTAGTCGAAGCTATAGACTTTGCTGGAAATTCAAGTTTAACTCTTCCAACTGTAACAAATAGGTCAAAAGGATACTTCTTCCAGATTAATCCTTCAACAAAGATGTGGAGATTTATGTGGCCAAGTAAAAATCTATATACACCTTGGTATCCAACAACAAGATTTGAGTTTGACACTCAGACAGGAAAAGGATTTGTTGTTTATGCTGATGGAAACACAAACCTTGTATTTGATGGAAACTTCTATACTCAATCATTTAGAATTCTACTTAATATGAAGAAGGAGAAGGTTATCATTCACGAAGTTGTTGGAAGACCATAAAACAAGGTATAAAGGAAAGTTATTTAAAAAGCCCTGGGGCATTTCCCAGGGCTTTTTATTTTTAATCCTCTCAAAAATGTTACAAAGGTGCCTGACACCATTGTAACATGTGTAAAATTTGCACAGTGGTGTGAAAATTGGAAACAGAGAAAAGTGAATGATTATATTAATATTTTTAAGAGGTGTGAAAAAAATTAAACAAAAATTTTTTAATTTTTATTTTCAAAATTTTTAAAAAGCGCTTTATAAATCTTATTTTTAATTTTGGCATAAAATTTGCATATTATATTTTGGAGTTTGAGAATTGGCAGTAACTCCAAACCGCTGGGTAAAAACCAGAGTGGGTAGGAGACGCCAAGAGTTTTCTCAAACTCAAATTCAAAGAAAGGAGGTGAGAGTAAGAGGTGAAAAAGAAGAGGTTTCTTATCCTAAAGGTTAGGGAGGATAAGAAACATAACTTTTTAATTAAGACCCTAACCCCGCTTGAGGACGGATTCCTCAAAAAATTTATAAAAAAGGAGGTTTACGCTTATGCGTAAAATTTTAGCATTTATTTTAATTACATTAATGGCCCTCTCCTTTGTCCCATTCAGAACGACAAAAACAGTTTCAGCACAATCTGCCAAAAATGCAACAATGATTGTAAATGCATTATGGAGTGTAACATTTAATGCTCCTCCAACTAGAAGCACTGTTAATTCAGATCTAAGACCTTATTCTTTCTTATGGTATGTTACTGGTTATACACCATTTTTAGGAACAGATGTTTATTTAACAGTTATTTCTGATGCAGCTGGATCAAAATTATTAGATCGATATTATGCAATAGTAGCTATTGATGGCAATAATGGTTTACACCTATTTCTTGATCCAGATACAACCTTTGAGACACCAGCGACAACAAATAATACAAGAAGATATGGACCATTTCCACTTGGAAGCACACTATCAGATTGGACAATTGTAGTTAGTGGAAGAAACTTTGTTTTAAACTTCTTAGATAATGATTATTATGATGATTTAAACGAAGGAGATGGACTTGTTTTATTTGAAGTTTTACAAGCATCATGCTGCGGTAATGAAGTAGTTTATGATATAGCAGTTGAATCTGATATGGAACCTGCCTACTGGACAGAAAATCTTCCAAGAAACCCAATTATTGCAGCAAGATTGTCAAAAGGAACAGGAACTGATATTTTAACTCCAATTTCTCAACAACTTTCATGGTCAGTTGCACAAAAAGTTGCAACCACAGTTTTCCATAATATAAAATTAACAAACAGAGAATTTCTTGACCTTGAAATTTGGTTTGATGACGGTTATGATAATATTACCGCAGATGATTATACATTAATTTCTCACAACACATCTGATGATTATGTACCATTAACACAAGGAGAACTATGGTTTGGTGCACTTGGTGGAAACTATGGTGATTTACCTAACCAAGGTCAAGTAATTAGATACACCGATGTTTATGGAAATACACAATATTTCTTAGATGATGGTGATAACATTGTTGAACCTGGCGAATTCCTTTTAGAACCTATTGAAGATGAACTTTATTTTAAAGTAAAAAAACAAATCGATATTGTAGATTCTACCGTATGGACAGGTACACCATATGTACCTATCGCAGATGTTAATGTAATTGATATCGATGGAGATACTTCTATTTCAGCAGGAGATACAGTGGTTGCAAATGATACTTTTTATTATGAAACTCCACTTTTATATACTGGATTAACATTAAGATTTGGTGATTTTAGAGGTTTTGATATACCAGTTCTACCAGGAAAAATGAATCTTGATGTTAAAGTTTATGAAACATACCCAGATGGAAATGTAGTTGATAAATTAAGAGTAGAAGAAACTTACACAGTGGTTGTTTCTTTGCCTGATGATTGCACATTACCACCTGGAGCAAGAGTACATGTTTTAGCACAGGTTCCAGGTTATTATCCAGTTAATTTAGGAAATGCTCCTAATCCACCATTTGTTGAAGGTTATGAAACAGTGCTTCCTGGTGGAGATTTCTATCTTAGTGCATCACAAAAGAGTTATAGATTTGAAGTTACACCATGGAGAGGTTCACTTGCAAAAACAATGAAACATGACTACCCACAATTTAGAATTTCAGCATATGCAGAAATTTGTGGAGCAATCGGTCCAGAAGATGGAACATATGGAAATATTGTTGTTCCATTCCCTGCAGATGCTTATGTTCAAAATGACCCTGATGACGATTATCTATTTGTAAATGGTGTATTTAGAAATATGTATGATTGCTGGTTTGAAAAGTATTATCCAATCGAACCAGAAGTAATTGTTGCAACTGGTGATAGAGATTGTATCTCTTATCTTGATCAAAGATTTCCAAACTTTGGAATCTATCTTGAAAATATTGATAACCCAATAGATGTTGATGATCCATCTGGACCATTCAATCCAGCAGAAGAAGAGTATCTTTACGCCTATGTAAATGCAAGTGGCGGTGGAATATTATGGTATGCTCTTGTAAAAGATGCAAATAATAATCTTTACATCTTACAGAAAGGCTCATCTGTTGATTATCTATGGCTAATGGATGACACTGCTGGACCTCTAACCAATGTTTATGATTGGAGTCCAAACAACGAAATTCTTAATAGTACACCAATTTCTGTTTCTCCAGCAATGACATTTGTTGATTCAACAAGTGCACCACTTAAGAACGGAATTCCAGATCCTGGAGAAACTGTTGGAACAACAGGAACAACATATACAATTGTTGACTATCCACTTCCAGTTGGAATAGTTAATAGTATGGTTATGGTTCCAGTCAAACCACCAACAAAAGAGTGCGATGAAATTAAATTTACAGTATTTACTACAACAAATTACTGGAATATTCTCTATCCACTTGAGAACACCTATGTTCAAGAAAATAATTTAGATACAAGAGATAGTTATTGGTATGATTATCCAACCTTCCCATTAAATCTTGACTTCCAATTAATTGATTACATGACAAAAGAGCCAGTGACTGTAAAAACAGCAAAAATTTATGATATCAACTTTGCAGAGTTTGAAATTGTAGATGAAGGCTTAAGAAATTCTCCATTTGGAAATCCATATCCTCCATATGGACCAGCAGCAAATCAATTCCCATGGGTATTAAGAAACTTAACAATGGAATTAAGATCTTATCCAGGTGGTCAATCTAACCTTCCAGGCTCAGGTTGGGGATATAACTGGCAAGGACAACCAAATACAGGACCAGTAGGTGCATCTAATCCATCTGTTCTTTTACCAAATGGATTTAATTCAAGACATGCACAATTTAGAAATGTATTCTGGAAACTTGGTACAGAATACTATCCATTAACAAATTATACAATAAGATTTATTCTAAAAGATAAATATGGATATCATTTAACACCAACAAAAGTAGTTGTGGAAGGAATCAAAGCAAGTCCAGATGGACAGCCAGTATTTATGGTTGGACCATATAATGGAGCATATACATATAATACAACTCCTAACCTACCAAAGTCATATAAATACTTTAATTATTGGAGTGTGACTTCATTTGGTTCAATTTGGTATCCAGAGTTACCAGGTGGTTATATTGTTGATGAGTTTGAGTATGAAGATGGTTGGGTATTAGAGGATGTTGTGTTATTACAAGGAATAATACCAACTGGCCCAGGATATATTAAAGTAACTGCTTATTATTATGACGCAGAAGCTGGAAAAACTTATTCAGTAACATATAAATATTGCACTTCTTGTATGGATACACCAGAAAATATTCCAGTTCATGCAGTTGAACTTGTAACAGATAAGAATGAACTTGAAGTTGATGCAGACAATACTCTTAAAGTAACAGCAAAAGTTTATCCATTTGACAAAGATACAACACCATATGGTGAAACAACAATCACAACAAAACAACCACTTGCAAACAATGTTGTTATGTTCTTGTGGCAAGATAGAGGAATTCTTGATCCAGTAAGACCAGAACTTGGAACAAGATATGGTGTAGGTGATGGATGGATTTCAGGACAAACACCAAAGGGTGGCACAAGACTTAATGTTGCAAATGATTTAACCAATAACCCACCTGTTTTAAGCCCTGTATACAATGGATTTGATTTTACAGGCGATGGAAAGATCTCATTTAAAGATTATGAAACTGAAATTGTTGGTACATATGACATTGCAACAAGATCTTGGAATGGCGGCTTTATAAGTTATACTGCACTAACAACAAACATTAACCAAGGTGAATACGTATTTAATTTGATTTCAGCTTTCGGAGCACAACTTAACGAAATTGGATTTGATTTTGATAGAAATGGAATCCTATTAGATAATGAAGTAATTCCAGTAAGATTAACTTCATATGTATATGGTGATGATGGTATCAATCCAAGAGTAGCAAACAAATATACTGGAAATATTGATGATTGGGAAGTCTATCTTGCAGGTCAAAAGGAGTTGAAGGTAGTTGGAAAGAAAGATTATAATGTTGAAACAAAGCCATGCTTAACTGCTGGAGTTGTTCCAGAATATAATGGAAGTGATCCATTAACATTTGTTGTAACAGACGCAGATGGGAATCCAGTTGATCTTTCTAAAGGAGTTAATGGCGTAACAATTACTGATTACTCATTAATTCAAAACTATCTCTTTAGACCAAATGATGGCGTGAATAACTGGGTAAGAGTATTACTAAATTCTACAGTTGATGATAATGTATGGAATTCAACAATTTTTGCAATTAGAGATTTCACAGGAATAGCATCTGGTGTCTATAAATTCCTTGGATTCACAGCAAATGATAAAGGAAAATTCCTTGTTCAAGTCTATTCACCAGATAGAAAGCACTATGGTGAAGTTGAAGTTGTAGTTGAACTTCCAAAAGTTAAATGGGAAATTGTAAACCTTGAAGATCCAAATGGAACAGTGCATGAAGTACCAGGAGATCCAGACTTTGTTATGACAGTTGGTGACTTAAGATTCTATAAAGTTACAGTTACTGCAACAGATTGCAATGGAAATCCAATAGGTGGGCCCGGTAAACCAGCTGATATTTGTGCACCAGAAATTGAAGGAGTATATGCTGGATTCTTACCATATGTTGCATATACACCTCATTACTTTAACCTTGTTGCAACAAGTTATGATGAGGCAGGAAGAGTATATAGTTTCTATGAACCAAGAGAGCCAGAATTTGGTTATGGATTCACAAAATTTGATGTATTTGGTGATACAGTAGTTGATGGTGTACCAAATCCACCAGATGAAGGTTGGTGGACAAACAATGCAATATACAACAATGATTACAACTATGATAAGTGGAATTGGGGTCAACTATTCCCAGATCTTTCTGGCACACCTGAGGACGAGTGTCCAGTAATAAATCTTGATGATACCATACCACTTGATGAAAATGGACAAGCAACATTCTTTGTAATTACAACAGATATTGGTGCTCTTTCTGGTATTCTTGGTAAGAATCTGTACAATGATGATGATATAAATGGCGATGGTGCATTCTATCTTGATTGGTATGCAAATGCTGACACCAAAGTTGATATTAACTTCTTGAGATTTGAAGTTCTTGATGGTGAGACACATCTTGAACTAAGTAAAGATATTTTCAATCCAAATTACTATGACTTGACATATGGACTTGAGAATCATCTTGTTGTACATGCATTACCTGCAGATGAAAGAGATCTACCAGCAAGACCAGGTGTTCAAGTACAACTTGTTGGAAATGTTGAAGTTTGGGCTTATGGTACACTTGATGAAAACTCTATGGCTACACTTAACTTTAGACCTCGTGGAACAGGAACAAAGGTTGCATACCTTGCTGTTGTAAATCACTATGGTGATGATTTCTTCTGGATGAAAGATATGACTTGGCCATGGTGGGCTGATTATACATCACCAGGTGAACCACTCTACTGGACATATGATGATAGAGCACCAGATTTCACATCAGAATATGTATGTGGATATCCAAAAGAATATTATGGCACTGTTAAACCATATGGTCATGACCTTGCAGATGCAAGAAAACTCACAAGAATTTCACCACCAGTTGGTAATGCAAGTTGGCCACTTCCATACTTTGACTCAGCAAAAGGTCTCGGCCTCTCACTTAAAGGTGACCTTGTAGTTGGAGTTGAGACAGAAGTAGTAGTAAAAGTAACTGAGGCTGGTCCAAACTTCCCAGTTGCAGGAGCAAGTGTTACACTTTATGGTGCTGGAGTTGATCTATCTGGTGTAACAGATGCAGATGGTGTTGCAAAATTCATGGTTAAACCAACAGAAGCAGGAGAAATTCTTGTTTCTGCATCAAAAGATGGATATGTTCCAGGAAAGGTTGTAGTTGTTGTTGGTGCTGATACAATTGCACCAGAACTTTCAGTTGATAAACCAATTTCCCCAACAAATAAACCAACAGTAACAATTACAGGAATCGCAACAGATAATGCTGGAGTTCCAACAGTTATGGTTAATGGAGTTGAGGCAACAGTTGGTGCTGATGGAAAATTCTCTGCTGAAGTTACACTTAAAGAGGGAGAGAACGAAATTGTTGTTGTTGCAAAAGATAAATCTGGAAACAAGACAGAAAAAGTAGTAAAAGTAGTTCTTGATACAATTCCACCAGAAGTAACAGTTATGGTTCCACCTGGACCAATCACCACAACAAAGGTTAAACTCACAGGTTACGTTGAAGCAGGAGCAAAAGTAGTTGTTAATGATAAACCAGCAACAGTAACATATGACGATTGGGAAGTTGAACTCACACTTAATTATGGCGAAAACTTGGTTACAGTTGTTGCAACAGATGCTGTTGGTAACTCTAAGAAAGTTGAAGTTAAAGTTGTTGTATTTAGAAAAACAACACTTGAACTTCAAATTGGTAATCCAACACCAAAAGTAAATGGTGTATATGGTGATCCACTTGAGGCAGCTCCATTCATCCAGAACGGAAGAACAATGGTTCCATTGAGATTTATCGCAGAAGCATTTGGCGCTAATGTTGAATGGATTCCAGAGACAAAGGGAATCAACATAACACTTCAACTTAAATCAGCAGTTCACACAATTGGTCTCCAAGTTGGCAACCCAACAGCAATTGTTGATGGACAAGTCGTAACACTTGATGTTGCTCCAGTAATTGTAAATGGAAGAACATTCGTTCCACTTAGATTTGTAGCAGAAGCATTTGGTGCCAAAGTTGACTGGAATTCCCTCTATCAAACAGTAACAATCGAATTCCTCTGGTATAACTAAGACACCTACAGGAACCACAGGGGACTCCTTATCATGGGGTCTCCTGTGGGGATTTGGGTTAAAAAGATAAAAGGGCTGGAGTTACTCCAGCCCTTTTTCTTTTAAAAAATTTTTTTAATTAATATAAACTTTCTAATGCAGTAACTTCAGCATCTGTTGTGTATATATATTAATTAATATTTCACATATGATTCTATAACATGAAGTTCTTACTAAGAAAAATTATCAATTACCGTATTAGTAAAGTTGATTTTGATCCTAATATATATCATCAGCTAATTTAACTTATACAATTTGGTAAGCAAATATCGAACATATCCATACATATCGAATATAGATAACTACAGAACAGAAATTAACATGACTCTCACTAGAAGTTCTGCATTTAATTAAATATCTTGTATATTACATATAAAAACATAATTAATTTTCATTCAATTCATGCAATATTTTTCTTCAAAAGCATTACAATATATAATCAATGCAACAGAAAATGAGGGGGTGAAACGATGATCCCATTTGAAAATTTTGGTTTAACAATTGGGAATTTAATAAATTATTCCTTTGGTATTTTGTTGGTTTTAATAGGTGTTACTCTCATAAACAACTTCATATAGTAAGATAGAACCAATATTATGATAAGACAAAACTTTTTTGACTGTTTTAAGATAGACTTTTAGTTTAAAAGTGGTTTTTGAATTAAAAAGAAAAGCAAAACTCTCATTACTCTTTTTGCTTAAATATTAAGCATTTCATTAATAAATAAAAACTCAAACTTTAAATTAAATCTTGAATCCTAACTATTTTTAAATTTATGTTTAAATTTGTTAAATGTTTTTAATTTTTGAAAAAAGTAAAAAGATTTATACAAAATGCTATAATGTTAATATGAATGCTTTGAACAAAAATAATAGTTTAAACGGAGGTGTAAATGTCAAAAAAATTTCTTACTCTTATTCTTTTGGCATTATTAATTTTAAATTTATTTCCAAAGATCTCTAAGGCCGAAACTGTTAAACTTCCTTTTGGTTATTACTTTTATCCATTTGATGGAACTTCAACAGCAGGTACTCCATTTGGAGTATTTGTAAATTTATCTGGTGGTCAACCTAATACAGATTATTATGTAACTGGTTACTTTTATTACTCTACAACTTCATCTGGTTATATATGGCATTTACAAAACAATTCTTGGTTTGCTACACCTGGAAGCACATCTTTAAGACCTAAAATTACAACAGATGGTAATGGAAATTGGAAAGGTTGGTTAGTTTTTAAAACAAATAGTTCAACTAACTTTGGTGGTCCTGTTAATTTCAGAGTAAGAATCACATTGGGTAGTACAAATTATGATGCCACTTTATATACAGTCAATTTAATGAATATGAGCACATCAGGAAATGGAGGTTGGATTGAGGGATATGCTTATTTAGATGGAAATCCTGCTCAAGGAAAAATTGTTGTTGTTAAAGACTCTAATAACACAATTGTTGGTATTTATATGACTGAAGATAATGGTATTAATGAAAATTATGGAGGTGGTGCAGGATATTTTAAAGTCGCTTCCCCAGTAGGTTGTAATTTAAAAGTTGAATTATGGGATCCAGTTACAAATGTTGTTTATGTTAATGGAACAGTTGAAAATATTTGTGTTAATGCTGGACAAACCACATCCGGAATTAACATTAATGCTTTCACAAACAATCCACCTGTTCTAGAATGGACAGGAGAAAGTGGTTATGAAAATGATGGTGTTGAACCAGATGGTGGCAATGTTTCAACAACATTTGAATTTAGAATAAAATATGTTGATCAAGATAATAACCCACCTTTAAGTGGTTATCCAAAAGTTCATATTTTAAAAGAAGGAGCTGAAATTACTGGAAGCCCATTTTCTATGGAAGAGGTTGATTCAAACGATACAGATTATACAGATGGAAAATTATATAAATTTTCAACTAATCTATCAGCTGGAAACTATTCATATTATTTTGAGGCAAAAGATGAACATAATGCAAATGCAACTGGAGAACCAACTAACTTAAAAAGTGGACCAATTGTTGAAGGCGAAACTATACCACCAGTTATATATGAATTAACTCCGCCAAGGTTTTCATCAAATTACAATAAAAAACCAACAATTTCTGCGAAATATTATGATCCTGAACCTTCAAGTGGAATTGATACATCTAATATTTATTTAAAAATTGATGGAATTGATTTAACTTCAGATGCAACAATTACAGAAACACAATTAACTTATACTCCAACAAACGATTTATCTATTGGTAAACATAGTGTTGAAATTGGAGTAAAAGATTTATCTGGAAATCAGAATATAGTTAATTACTATTTTTATATAATAGAAGAACTAACAACTCCAAACTTTTATTTTGGTGTTCCTCACGCTCACACATCATATTCAGATGGAGCTTTGACTCCTCAAGATGCTTTCACATATGCAAGAGATGTAGCTAATATAGATTTTCTTGCAATTACAGATCATTCAAACTGGTTGGATGCAAATGAGTGGACAGACACTTTAAATCAAGCAGAAGCTTTTACTCAAGATGGTATTTTTGTTGCTTTAAGAGGCTTTGAATATACTCATACAACACAAGGTCATATAAATGTTTATAATACAGATACCTTTGTTTCAAGGAATGATCCAAATTATGATACATTGGAAGAGTTTTATGCATGGTTAAAAACTCAACCAAATGCAATAGCACAATTTAATCATCCATTTACTCTTGATGACTTTAATGGTTTTGCATACGATGAGATACTTGATTCAATAATAACTCTTCAAGAAGTTGGAAATGGATCACCTCCATATTCTTATGCAAGGCTTGAAAATGCATATATTTATGCACTTGATAAAGGTTGGCATGTTGGAGCAACAAATGGACAAGATAACCATACTACAAACTGGGGTTATCCACCAAATAATTTAACTGGAATTATTGCAAACAACTTGACAAAAAACAATGTTCTTGATGCTTTAAAAATGATGAGAACTTATAGCACAGAAGATAGAAATTTAAGATTAAGTTTTAAAGCAAATAACTATTTTATGGGCTCAACAATTCCAGTTTTAAATGGCGAAGATATTCAATTTGAAATTTATGCATATGATCCTGATAGTAGTGAGAAAATCGTCAAGGTTGAAATTATAACAAATGGTGGATATATTCTTAAATCTTGGACAAACAATTCGCAAATTTTTGAAACAACATATACAATTAATTATCAAGGTGGTAGTGCATGGTATTATTTAAGAATATTAGAAGAAGATGGTGATATTGGTATAACTTCACCAATTTGGACTCCACCTTCTGATATTGATTTAAAAGTTATAAGTTTAAGTTATTCACCAAAAGCGCTTTTTCCTAATAAACAAGTAACACTTAAAGCAACTTTAAAAAATTATGGCTTAATTTCATTTTCAAATCTAACTGTTAAATTTTATGAAGGTGATCCTCAATCTGGTGGAGTTTTAATTGATACAAAAACTGTTAATTTACCATCTGGCTCTCAAATTGAAACTTCAACAACTTGGACACCAATTTCTTCGGGATTATACACAATTTACGCTATATTAGAACCACCACAAGGTGATCCAGAATTTGATAATATGCAAAAAATTACATTTAGGGTTCTTGAAAGTTTAGGTAAGAGAGTTTTAATTGATAGATATCACAAAAACGATTATACATCAACAACTGGTTTATATAATCTCTCAGAATTTGCAGATTTATTAACCTACAATGGATATGAAGTTATTGATTCTTATCAAGAGATAACAGATCAATTACTTAATGGAATTGATTTGCTCGTAATAACTTATCCACAAAGTGGAACAGGAAAAAGAGATATTTCTGATTCTGAAAAACAAGTAATTAAAAATTTTGTACAAAATGGTGGATCACTCTTATTTACTGCAAAATCAAATTATAATGAAGACCCAACAAGATATAATGATTTTCTTGTATATCTTGGATTAGGAATAAACATAAATCATGATAATATTTATGATGATGTTAATAATTATGGTTATCTTTGGGGTGTAAATTTATATAATTTTCCTGAAACTGAATCAAAAATTTGTGAGGGAATAAAAAATATAAGATTCTTTAGTGGTGCATCTTTAATAAAACCAGATAGAACTCCACTAGTTTCAGATCCAATAAATAAAATTGAAATCCTTGCATATGCAAACCAAACAAGTTATGATGAAGATGATGTTGGTGGCGCAAATAACCATGTAGGTCCAGGTTACTACATTTATAGTTATCGCTCTAACCCAAATGGATCAAATATGCCTGCAATGGCAGTTCAGACACTTCCAAATGGAGCAAGAGTTGCTGTTTTAGGAAGAGCAGTATTTTCAAATTATGAATTAGGAAATTGGGTTGAGGGTCAAGCTGCTTGTAATAATGATGCATTTACCCTAAATCTTGTTGATTGGTTATGTAAAGTTGATAGAGTTATGCCAATAGCTGAGGCTAGAAAAGATGTTGATAATAACAATGTACCAGATAGATTGGGAGAAAGAGTAACAATAAGAGGTGTTGTTACTTCAGGTTCAGGGAAATTTTTTGATGTAATTTATTTACAAGATGAAACTGGAGGTATAACAGTATTTGGTAGTTTTCCAACTGATAAAATAATACCTGAAGGTGCTATTTTACAAGTAACAGGAATAATTGATCAATATAATGGAGATACAGAGTTACAATTTGATGATTTTTATAGAGATTTCTTATGGATTGGATGGACAGATGTACCTCAAGCAAAATATTTTAGAACAGGCGAACTTAATTTAGAACAAAATGAAGGTTGGCTTGTTAAAACAGAAGGATTCGTCACAGAAATAATTGATTCAGGAACATGTAAAATTGATGATGGAAGTGGAGAAATAATTGTATTTATTGATGGGTATATAGGAACTCTTCCTCAAGGATTGAAAGTAGGAGATTATCTATATGTTATAGGTTTATCAGGTGAATATAGTGAAGGTCATAGAATAAGAGTTAGAAGTCCAAATGATATTTCATTCACCCCAATTTATTATGATATTAATTTATCTATAATTGGTAATGGCAATGTTATAATAAATCCACCATCAGGTCCATATAATCCTTATACTCAAATAACCTTAACTGCAATACCAACATCTGGTTGGTATTTTGTAGAATGGAGTGGTGATATTGCTTCAACTTTAAATCCTTTACAGATAAATATAACAAAAAATTTAAATATTAAAGCTCTTTTTGTTAATAGTTTTGTTGAGAAAAACATAGGAGCAATTATTCTTTTAGACCTTGTATCCAATTATTCACCACGTTGGAGAGTTATTATTTCTTCAAAAAATTATGATACAGGCTGGATGAGATTTAATAGATATAAAATTACAGGTAGTTCTTTTTGGGGAGAATATGCAGATAAAAGATACCATTTAGGAATTGATTTTACACAACCGAGTAGATACCATATTATTTTTGATGACAGAATAACTAAGATTTCAATTAAAATTTCAAATTAAAAGTAAATTTATTTGCATAAACAAAATATTAAAGGGCTACCAAAATTGGTAGCCCTTTAATATTACATAGATTTACTTTTTGAACTTTGGGGTTAAGATTTCTTTAAAAATTATTCCTTTTAAAATATCACTTTTTGAAAAAGAGAGAACTTTTTTTAATTTGGATGGAAGCTCCTCATGTTTAATAGGTAAAAATTCTTTTTCTTTATATAAAGGAGGTTTTTGTTCAACTTCCTCTTTTAATATTTCTTCTTTAACCTCTTGAACAAACTCTTCTTCAAGTTTTTCTTTTTGGTAAATTTTCTCTGGTGCCTTTTCTATTTTAAATTGCTCTTCTAAAACTTCTTCTTTTTTAACCTTTTCTTTAATTGAAATCTCTTCTTTTCTTTTTCTTTCATTTATTGCACTAACTATTGTTAAAATAAAATAGAGAACTATATAAAGAATTATAATTATTGTGAAATAACTCATTTATTTTTCTTCCTCTTTTTTCTCTTCTTCTGAAATTTTTGAAATTGATTCTCTCATTGTTGTATCTGCTTGAATATTTCTTAATTGATAATAATCAAAAACTCCAAGTTTTCCCTGTCTTAATGCTTCTGCAATTGCTTTTGGAATTTCTGCTTCTGCTTCAACAACTTTTGCTCTCATCTCTTGAGTTAATGCTTTCATTTCTTGTTCTCTTGCAACTGCCATTGCTCTTTTTTGTTCAGCCATTGCTTGGTATATTCTTTTATCTGCTTCTGCCTGATCAATTCTTAATTTTGCACCAATATTTTGCCCAACATCTACATCTGCTATATCAATTGAGAGTATTTCAAATGCAGTTCCAGTATCAAGTCCTTTTTCTAAAACAGTTTTTGAGATTCTATCAGGATTTTCTAAAACCTCCTTATGTGTTTCTGCAGAACCTATTGTTGTAACAATACCTTCACCAACTCTTGCAATAATTGTTGCTTCTCCTGCACCACCCACAAGTCTATCAATGTTTGCTCTAACTGTTACCCTTGCCTTCGCCTTAAGTTCAATTCCATCTTTTGCAACTGCTGCAACAACCGGTGTTTCAATTACTTTTGGATTTACACTCATCCTAACTGCTTCTAAAACATCTCTTCCTGCAAGATCAATTGCTGCTGCTCTTTCAAAGGTAAGAGGAATTCCTGCTCTTTCTGCTGCAATCCATGCATCAATAACTCTATCAACATTTCCTCCTGCAAGGTAATGTGCTTCAAGTTTATCAACAGAAACAAAAAGACCTGCCTTTGTTGCTTTTATTAATGGTAAGACTATTTTCGCAGGAACTACTCTTCTTAACCTCATTCCTATTAAATTAATTAACCCAACAGGAACACCTGCTGCAATTGATGCAATCCATAAACCAATTGGAATAAATGAAAAAAGAATTATTAATAACACTACAATTAAAAGCACTATGAACCAAACTCCTAAACCAAACATCTTAAACCTCCTTTAATTTTTATAATATGTTAAAAAGGTGTCTGACACCATTTTAACATGTTAAAGTTTTTCTACTATAATTTTGTTACCTTCAATTTTTACAACTTTCACTCTTGAATCTTTTTCAATGAACTCTCCAAGAGAAATTGCATCATACCTTTTTCCATCAATTTCAATTGTGCCAGATGGTCTTAATGTTGTTATAACTTTTCCCCTCTTTCCCGATAAGTTCTTCAAGAGGAGTAAATGTTGTATAACCTTTTTCTGTTTTTAAACTCTCTTTTAATCCAAGTTTATTCCATATCGGAAGTTTTGGAAAAAGTACAAGAAGGATTATAAATAAAATTAAAAGAATTGCTGCAACAACTCCAATTGAGTAAAGTGCTCTTGTGCCTCCACCAAGTGTAAAGAAAATTGAGATGAAAATTAAAATAATTCCTGAAATTCCAGTTAAACCAAAACCTGGAATTAAAAATATTTCAATTAAAAGAAGAATTACTCCTATAATAAATAATCCAACATATAACCAATTTCCAAGCCCTGCAATCATATGACCTCCAAAAAATAATGCAAGGGAAATTAACCCCATTGTCCCTGGCACTCCAAAGCCAGGTGTTGTTGCTTCAATTAATAGTCCTAAAAAACCAATAATGAGCAAAATTTCTCTAACTATACTTTGAGTTATAAAACGAGCAATTTTTTCAGTAAAAGTAAATTTTATGTCAACTACTTCATAATTTTTTAAATTAAATTCATTCAAAATCTCTTCAAGTGAATTTGCTTCAAAATCAAGAAAGTGAGTTTTCTTTGCTAATTCTTTTGAGAGAGTTAATATTTCTCCTTTTTTAACAACTCCTTCAATTTCTATCTCCTTATCAACCATTGCAGCGCCAATAAGTGGGTCTCTTCCATTTGCTTCGCATGTTGACATAAATTCACCTTTGAGCGCTGAAATAGTTTTTTCAGTTGCAGGAATTGGCTCTGCAGCACCAATACTTCCTCCAGATGAGAAAACAATTTTTTTGGTTGCAAGAGTAATTAGTGCACCTGCAGACCAGGCTCTTCCTTTTATCCAACCAATTGTAAGAATTCCCTTTGAATTTAACTCTAAAATCTTATCTTTTATCTCTGTTGCTGCATTTAACTCTCCACCAAATGTATCAACAATAAAAATTATTGCTTTAACATTTTCTAAATCACTTAATGCTCTTTGAACATATTTTGAAAGTCCTAACTCAATCTCTCCTTCTATATGTATAATTAAAATCTTTTCACTTTTAGAATAAGTTAAGTTTAAAATAAATGATAAAAATATTAGAGTTAATATAATAATTTTTTTCATTAATTTAATTATAACACTTATAAATTTTATGATAAAATTTAAGATATCATTGGATGGAATTTAGAGAGATATTAAATAAATTTTAATAAAATTTAGTCATAAGGAGTTCTAACTTTAAGATTTTTAAAAAATTTTTTAAGTGGTATAAGGATTTCTTTTGGGATTGGTTTTTTCCAAGGATATCTTGTAGGTGTATTTAGATGAACTTCGTCTGGTTTTATTTCATCTACAAAATTTGCAATTTTCTCAATTTCATTTATGTTTATTTGAGTAACCATAATTTGAATATGTAGTTTACCCTTAAAATTTTCTTTTAATTTTCTAATTCCAAAAAGGTTTTTATCTATTGTTATTCCATTAGTTGGCCTATTTACTTTTTTAAAACTTTCTTCGCTTATTGCGTCAATTTTTGCATCAATTATATCAAAATTTAATATATCTTTTATTACTTCATCTAAATAGAGAAGAGATGAGTTTGTAAGTAAAACAAGTGGTTTTTCAGGCTTCAACTCTTTTATTTTTTTTGAGGTCTCGCCTATATTTTTTGCTAAAGTTGGCTCTCCTGCCCCTGAAAATGTTATAACATCAAAATCAAAATTTAAAAATTTTTTAAACTCATCAATTATGATTTCAGTCTCAACAAAAATTTCTCTATTTGATCTATATAAATCTTTTATCTCTTTAACCTTAAAGGGTCCAAGTTCACAATAAATGCAAGAGAATGTGCAAATTCTTTTTGTTTTTCCTAAAAGGTTTATTCCAAGAGATTTTCTATATCTCCAAGAAAGGACAGGTCCATAGACAATTTCTCTTACATCTCTCTCTTCCATCTATCAATATGATATCATTTAATTATGAATCTTTTCAAATTTTTTGAATTTATAAAAGATAGAAGAGAAGATCTTGAGAGTTTCGAAGATTTTTTGCTTCTATCAGGCTTTGGAATTGATTTTTCTCAAAGATTAATGAAAATTTATAAAAAGGGTGGAATGGATGATGTTAAAAAAAGTTTGTATGAAATTTTAGAGGGAAGTGAGAGAGATTTAAAAGTATGTGAGACCTCAATTTATCTCTTTTTAGGAGTTAATGGAGGTGGTAAAACAACATCAATTGCAAAATTGGGTAATTATTTTAAAGAAAAAGGAGAAAGGGTTCTTTTTATTCAAGGTGATACATTTAGAACTGGTGCAAATGAACAACTTAAAATTTGGGGAGAAAGGATTAAAGTAGAAGTTTTTAGTGGAAGAAGAGGAGATGATCCTGGAAGTGTGATATATGATGGATTAAATTTTGGATTAAATAGAGGATTTAATAAAATTTTTATTGATACAGCAGGAAGGTTAGAGACAAAAAAGAATTTAATTCTTGAACTTAAAAAGATAAAAGGAGTGATTGAGAAAAATTTTATGGAGATAACAGAAACAATTCTTATTATTGATTCAACAGAAGGAGAAAACATTTACTCTCAAGTTGAAAAATTTAATGAGGCAATGAATGTAACAGGATTATTTATAACAAAAATTGATTCAACAATAAAGCCTGGAATTCTTTTTCCAGTTTATGAAAAATATAAAATTCCAATTCTATTTTTATCTTATGGAGAAGATTTGAGAAGTTTTGAGAAATTTGAAAGAAAAAAATTTATAGAAGCGATTTTTAAAGACTTTTCTTAAATATATTGAATTAACTCTTCTTTAAATCCTAACGCCCTCATATATTTTAAAACTTCTAAAAATTCCTCTTTTGTAATTCTTCTTCCCAATTCTTTATCACCAAGAGTTTTAAAACAAGGATAATATTGTGTCATAAGAGATATGGTTAAAGCATTTCCTATATTTTCATAAAGTGCTTTAAGAACTAACTTTGAATTCTCTACATTATTTGGTAATATTAGATGCCTTACAACAACACCTCTTTCTATAATACCCTCTTCATTCAATTTCATAAATCCAACTTGATTTACCATCTCTTTTATTGCTTTTATATTTATTTCTGGATAATTTTCTGCATCAGAATATCTTTTTGCTAAATTTCTATCTTGATATTTTGCATCTGGAAGATAGATATCAACAATTCCATTTAAATATTTTAAAATTTCAACTTTTTCATATCCAGATGTGTTATATAAAATTGGAATTTTAAGTCCCATCTCTTTTGCAATTGAAATTGCAAGAATAATATGAGGAGAATAGTGGGTTGGAGTAACTAAATTTATGTTGTGTGCTCCAAGATCTTGAAGGTGAATCATCATTTTTGCAAGATCCTCTATTTCATATTCATCACCTTCTCCAAGTTGGCTTATTGTATAATTTTGACAAAATTTACATCTTAATGAACAATTTGTGAAAAATATTGTACCAGAACCACTAAAACCTGAAATCGGTCTTTCTTCTCCAAAATGAAGAGAATATGTGCTTATTTTTAATTTATAGTCACCACCACAATATCCCTTTCTTCCTAAAATTCTATTTACCCTGCACTCTCTCGGACATAAATCGCAATGTGAAAGTCTTGTAAAAAGTTCAAATCCTCTTTTTTTAATTTCTTTTGTTGATAAAGAAAAATACGAGGGCTTCATAAATTCATTTTTCTTTATCTTTTAGATACACTATCAATCTATTATATGGAATCTCAATTTTTTCTTTATCGAAAATTTTTTTAATCTCTTCTAAAAATTTTCTTCTTGCACTCCACCTTTTTTCTTTATCAATTTTCATTTTAACAAGAATTGAAATTGATGATTCTCCAAGTTGATTTACTCCCATTATTTGAGGTAACTCAATGATCTCATTTTGAGAGAGAAGCAACTCTCCGACTTTTAAAATAGCCTCTTTTGCTTTATCTAAATCTACTTCATAAGAAATTGGAATATCGATCCATAAAAATTGATCCCCATAACCATATTTAATAACCTTTCTTATCTCTCCATTAGGAATATAAAATAGTTTACCTTCATAATTTCTTATAATTGTAGTTCTTATTCCAATTTCTTCAACTGTGCCCAAAATGTTATCAATTTCAATCATATCTCCAACTGAGTAGTAGTTTTCTAAAATCAAAAAAATTCCCGAGATAGCGTCTTTAAAAAATGTTTGTCCAGCAAAACCAATTGCAATTCCTACAATTCCACTTGCTGCAAGAAGTGGTGTCGTATCTATATTAAAAATCTTAAGAAGATACCATATGAAAAGAAAAATTAAAAAATAATTTAAGACAGAAAAAATTAATTTTACAAGAGTTAGTCTCTTTTTATAAATCTCAACTTTCTCATAAAATTTTATAAGGTTTCCCTTGATTATATTTAAAAATATTTTAATTAACAAAAAAATTGAAATTAATAAAATCAATTTTAAAAAATACTCTACATATTTTGATAAGAAATTCATAATTAAATTATAACATTTATCATTGTAGAGGAGGTTTAAAAATATTTGCTTAATTTTTCTTTAAGGTCAAAGATGTCTTTGTATCTTATTAAAGTTATATCAGGATTTCCATTTATCATTGCAGAAAGGTTAACATTTTCTTTTGCAAAAGCAATTACTTTAATTTTTTTATTTATAGCATGAGCAATCTCATATCCAACACCAAGAGATGGATTGTTAACATCAGCAAGTAAAATATCTGATTTTTCAAGAGCATCTATGTCTCTTTTAAAAATATCAAAATCACTCAAATATTTCTCTTTTGATGAAGAGATTATATTAAATTCAGTTGATATTTCATTCCCTTTATTTTTTAAGAAATTGTAAATTTCTAAAATTAAGCCAAAATCACTTCCTTCTCCTCTTATTGAAAAAGCAAAATAGATTTTCATTTATTCTTCTCCATAAATTCTATTTTATTATATAATATTTTTATGAACAAATTATTTAATAAAATTTTAGTTTCAATTGAACCTTCAAAAGAATGGAAAATTTTTTTAAATTACATTACTTCACTTTTTCCTGATTCAACTTTTTATATTTTATCAGTAATAGATACAACAAGATTTCTTGGCAGAGGAATGAAATTGTATGAGGATTACATATCTCAATTAATTGATAAATCTTTAGAGGAATATAAAGATATTTTGAACAAAAAAGGGGTAAAATATGAAATCTTTATAAGAAAAGGAATGGTTGTTAATAATGTTTTTGATATAGTAATTAATGAAAATATAGATTTAATAGTTATAGGAAGTCACTCCGCCCCAGGAGTTAAAAGGTTAAAACTTGGGGGTATTGCAAAAATTATCTTAGTAAATTCGCATAAACCAGTTTTAATAATGAATTCACTTGTTGAACCACCAAAAAATCCAAAGATACTAAATCCGACAACAGGAAGTCCTTTTTCTTATGAGGCTTCAATTTTTGCTTTAAATTTTGCAAAAAAATTTAATGGTATTTTAACTATTTTATATTTAATTAAAAATGAGAGCGAGGCTTATAAATATTTAAATAAAATTAAAAGTGAAGGAGAAAAATTGAATGTTCCTATTAACTTTAAAATAGCAGAAGATGACTCTCTTAAATCAATTTTAGATAACTTAAAAGAACATGATTTAATTATAGGAAGTAGAGGATATAAAGGATTTAAATATAAATTGAGATTTTTAATAAAGGAGTTTTCTCTTGATTATATTGTAAGAAGCACAATTACATTAGCAGAAAAACCTATACTACTCATCTGTGATTAGGAGGAAAAAATGACAAATGAAATTCTCCCTATATTAATTTTTTTATTATCTTATATTTTTATAATATTTGATATTTTACCTAGAACAATAATTGTTTTCTTCTCATCTTCTATTCTTATATTATTAAAAATTATTACACCACATGAAGCGCTTACCTTTGTTAATTGGGAAGCAATAACACTTCTTTTTGGGATGTTTACTCTTGTCATTACTTTAAAAGAGGTTAATTTTTTCAAAATTTTAGGTAATAGAGTAGTGAGAATCTTTGGCAAAAATATTTTGCTTTTATTTATAGTTTTACCAATTTTAACCGCCTTTCTTTCTGCTTTTATGGATAGTATCACTGTGATGATGTTTTTATCAACTTTAACAATTGAGGTCTCGCAAGTTTTAGGTTTTAATCCTGTTCCTTTTATTTTAGCTGAAATTACATCATCAAATATTGGAGGGAGTGCTACAATGGTTGGTGATCCACCTAATGTAATAATTGGAACATCTCTTGGTTTTTCATTCATAGATTTTTTAAAAAACGTTGCACCAATTTCAACTATTATTTTGATTTTTAATGTAATTTACTTTTTATTGATATTTAAAAAAGATTTGAAAATGAACAAAAAAGAGGCTGTTGAAATAAAAGAGATTAAAATAGAGAATAAATATAATTTTTATATCTCAATTTTCGTATTTTTGTTCACAATTGTACTTTTAACCCTTCATAAAAAATTTAATATTTCAGTAGGTACAATAGGATTAATAGGAGCCTCCCTTGCTCTATTTTTAAATGGGAATAAATTCAGAAATATATGGGATAAGATGGATTGGGATACTCTTTTGTTTTTTATTGGTCTTTTTGTTTTGGTTGGAACATTAGAAAAAATTGGATTTTTAAAGGAAATTTCAAATTTAATAACTAAATTTATTAAAAATGATAAAATCTTACCATCTGGCATACTTATTTTTTCAGGAGTTTTATCCAGTGTAATTGATAATGTTCCTCTTGCATTTTCAATGGTACCAATAATTAAAAATATAAGTTTAAACAAATCAATGTCTTTAAGTCTTCTTGCATGGTCACTATCTCTTGGTACTGATTTAGGTGGAAATGGAACTCCAATAGGTGCTTCAGCAAATGTTGTTGCTTTATCTATTCTTGAGAAAAGTGGAATAAATGTGTCATGGGGATATTATATTAAAAAAGTTACTTTAGGCGTTGTATTTTCATTAATTTTGTCAGCACTTTTATTAACTCTATTTCATGGAATGTAAAAATAAATAAAAATTGGATATTCTGAATAAATTCCAAAAAGAATTTTTGAATTTGATTTTTCTTCAAGGTATTTTTTAATTTTTCCCTTTGGGTCATAGATACTTAAAAGATCACTTCCTAATTGAGAATAAACAAAAATGAATGGTTTTTTCTCATTTTCAATAAAATTTATTGCATATTCAATTTTTTTTGATGTATCAAATGTGAAATTATTAAGAGGAAGATCAGATATAAATTTAAAATCTCCATTTATATTGAATGTGTATCTATACATCTCATATCTATTTAAAAAAACTACTTTTTTTCCATTTAAAAGATTTTTTATTTGAGGAATCTCTGGGTATCCTTTAATAAAACTAAACGGAGTAAATACAAAAAGAAAAATTATTAAAAAAATTAAAATCTTCTCCCTGTGTTTTTTAAAGAAAAATACACCTTCAACCAATAAATAGTATGAAGGTATGATAATAAGTGATATGTAATGGAAATAGAGTGAGCCCAAAATTTTTGTTATAATTAGAAACATTAAAAAGTATGAAAAGAAATAAAATAATATAAAAACCTTTTTATCATTTTTATATTTTATAAATCCTAAAATTAAAAGGAATATAAAAAATAGTATTAATAAAAAGTGAGTTCCCTTTGAATTAAAAAAAAGAAATGAAAAGAAATCAGAAAAAAAGTTTTCAAGTGTTATGTTTCCCCATCCCCTTTGTAGTCCAAGTCTTCTTTTAAGTTGAATTAAAAAAATATATGAAAATGGTGAATAAAGTGCACCACAAATAACTGAGGTTAGAACTAAGTGCCATTTTTTCTTAATTAGAAAATAAAAACTTTCTATAAAGAATAGAGGAATTGTTAAGTGATGTGTTAACATCATAAGAATATTTGATATTATAAAATGAATTTTATATTTTCTCTCTTCATTTAAAATTTTAAAAAAGAAAAAAAGTGAAAGAGAAGAAAGTAACAATGCAAGTGAATACATTCTAACAATTGTGGTAATATAAAGAAAAAATGGAGAACAAGTAATTAATATTGAAAGATATTGAGCCTCCTCTTCACCTAAAAATTCATTCAATTTAAATAAAATTATATATAAAGTCAATACTCCAAAAATAATTGAAAGTATTTTTAACAAAATTTCATTTGAAGGGAATATATAAAGAAATAAAGATAATATTAAGTGATATAAAGGAGGATGAAAATCATTAAGCGAATTTTGGATACTTGAAAGAAAACCCATTGATGATATTTTTGCAGACCATGCTTCATCTCCAAATATAAATTTTGGAACAAAAATTAAAAAATTTACAATTATAAAAACAATTAACAATAAAAACATGATTTTCTTTTTATCGAAAAATGTTTTCATGTTTAAATTATATAATATTTTAAATTTTAATATTTGAAAAATTTTTTCAATTATGATATACTTATTATAAGGAGGTTATTATGAAAGACTTAATATTTGAGGCAAGTGTTGAATTAAAAGAGGGTTTAACATTTGAAGCAAAAGCAAGAAATTTTTCTCTTATAATTGATGAACCAGAAAACTTAGGAGGTAAAAATTTAGGACCAAACCCAGTTGAATACCTTTTATTTGCTCTTGGAGGATGTCTTGGAATTGTAATTCAAGTTGTTGCTAATGAGATGAATTTAAAAGTTGAAGGAATAAAAATTAATTTGAAGGGGGAACTCAACCCGTTAAGATTTTTGGGCAAAGATTTGAGAGAAAGAGCAGGATACAAAAAAATTATAGTAGAAATTGATATAAAATCTAATGAACCAAAAGAAAAACTTAAAGAACTTCTTAAAAAAGTTGAGGAGAGGTGTCCTATATCAGATAATATAAGAAATCAAACGCCAGTGGAAATAGTTTTAAAATAATTATTTTACATTAGGGACTATACAGAGAAATTCTATATCACTTTCTCCATCGTTTATTATTTGGTGTTCTTTATTTGGAGGAATATAAATAAAATAGTTCTCATGTACACAAAACTCTTCTCCATCAATAAAAACTTTACCATTGCCCTTTAGGAAAAATATTTCATGTTCATAATTGTGAGAGTGTCTTGGAGAATTTCCTCCATTTTTGATTCTAAAGTATCTTAAATGAAAATTTGGTCCCTTAATTAACCATCTTATAAAAGCACTTTTAGCACCTTGCATCTCCACTATCTCTTCAGGAACTTCATTAAAATGTTTTACAATTTTTTCCATTTTAATCCTCCTTTGTTTCTAAAAATTTATCTTTTGCAATTTTTAAAATTGTTTTTGCAATATCCATATACATTTGAATGCGAGATTTTCTTCCTTCTTTAAATCCAATTTTCTCTTCTTTCATAAGTTGTGTAACTCCCTCAAGAACAACATATTTAACTTTTATTTTATTTCTCCAGAAATAGTCTGATAGCAAAATTTCAAATCCATATCTTACTTCTGGATCGTATTTAAAATTATTCCAAAGTTCTCTTGTCATCGCTCTCTGTCCTGATAAAAATGGAGTTAATTTATGCGAAATATCAGTAGCAAAACGTCCTTTTTCAAAAATTCCACAAGTTGTTAGATATTCACCTTCAATTATTGGTCTTAAAAGTTCTGTTATATGAAATGGTTTTAGCCCAATTAAATCTGCATCAAGAAATAAAATTATATCTCCAATACTATTTTTTACTCCTTCATAAAGAGCATATCCCTTTCCTTTATTTTCTTTAAGATCTATTGTTTTTACTCCTAATTTTTTTGCAATAATTCCAGTTTTATCTGTTGAACCGTCATTTACAACTATTATTTCATCAATAAATGGATTTTCAATTCCAACTTTAATTACATCTCCAATTGTTTTTTCTTCATTATATGCTGGTATTATTAAACTAACTATCATATATTTCTCTTTTTAGAAATTCTTTAACCTCCTCTTTTTTTAATTTAAAAATTTTATCATCGGCCCTTCTTTTGATTTCAACTAAATTCTCTTTTTCAAAAGTTTTTCCAAAAATCACTTTATAAGGAATTCCAAGTAAATCAGCATCTTTAAATTTTTCACCTGGAGATAGATCTCTATCTTCAAAAAGAACTTCGAAACCAATATTTAAAAGTTCATTATAAAATAACTCTGCTTCTTTTATTGTTTCTAAATTTTGTGAGATTGGAATAACTATCACATGATATGGTGCAATTACATTTGTCCATACTATTCCTTTATCATCAGAATATTGTTCAATTGTTGCTGCAATAATTCTTCCAAGTCCAATGCCATAGCACCCCATAATAAATGGTTTTAAATCTCCATTTTCATCTTGGAAATATGCTTTCATAGCCTCAGAATATTTTGTTCCAAGTTGAAAAGTGTGCCCTAACTCAATGCCAATTTTTTTAATTAATTTTTCACCACATTTTGGACATGGGTCACCATCTCTTACTTTTCTTAAATCAACTAACTCTTTAACTTTAAAATCTCTTGGATATGATACATGTATATAGTGAAAATCCTTTTTATTACCCCCACATACTCCATTCTTAACATATTTAATTCTTAAATCCCCTATTATCTCCCCATTAAAGCCAATAGGACCGGAAAAACCAAGAGGAGATGATGTATATTTTTCAATTTCAAATTCATCTGCTAGGCGAAGAGACTTTGCATTATAAAAATTTTTAAGTTTTACTTCATTTATCTCATCATCGCCTCTAATTAAAACTAAAACCGGTTTTTCATCAATAATATAAAGAATTGCTTTAATTAATCTTTCCTCGCTTATATTTAAGTAACTCTTTACTTCCTCAACCCTTTTCATATTTGGTGTATAAATAAGTTCAAGTGGTTCCTCTTTTTGAGTTTCTTCTTTAATTTCACCACTTTTTGCTGCTTCTATATTTGCAGCATAGCCACAATTTGGACATACTACAAACTCACATTCACCAATTTGAGATTCAGCAACAAACTCATGGGATACTTTTCCACCAATTGCACCAGAATCAGCCTCAACTACATAATATCTTAATTTAAATCTATCAAAAATCTTTTTATATGCTTCAAAAACTTTTTTATAGGATTCAAAAAGAGCATCCCATGATACATCAAAAGAGTATAAATCTTTCATTAAAAATTCTCTACTTCTCATTATTCCAAATCTTGGTCTTATTTCATCTCTAAATTTTGTTTGAATTTGATAGAGAAGTTGCGGCAGATTTTTATAAGATCTAACTGTATTTCTTACAATCATTGTTATTATCTCTTCATGTGTTGGACCAAGACAAAAATCTCTCCCTCTTCTATCTTTTAATCTAAAAAGTTCATCTCCATAAATTTCCCATCTACCTGTTTCTTCCCATGGTTCTTTTGGTAAAAGAGCAGGAAGAAAAACTTCTTGTGCTCCAATTTTATTCATCTCTTCTCTGATAATATTTTCTACTTTTTTTAAAACTCTAAAACCAATTGGTAAAAAAGCATAAATTCCCGAACTAATTTGTCTTATTAATCCAGCCTTAATCATCAACTTATGACTTATTGTTTCAGCATCTTTTGGATCTTCTCTTTGAATAGGAACAAACATTTTGCTTAAATACATATCTCACTCCTTTTTTAAAAGTTCTCTTTTTAAAAAGGGTACAATTTCATTTTCTTCAAGAGTTTTAATCATTTTACCATTTTTAAAAAATAAAATTTTTCCTCTTGTCATAGCAATTCCCAAATCAGCATCTTTTGCTTCACCAATTGCATTAACCTCACAACCCATAACCGCAAGTTTTATTGGAATTTTTAAGTTTGAAAAATTGTCTTTAATATCTTTTAAAATTTTATCAAAATTTTTATTACATCTTGAACATTTTGGACATGAGATGATTTCAATTCTACTTCTTTTTCTTAACGAAAGATTCTCTAAAATTTTTCTTCCAATTTTCACTTCATATGAAGAATCATTAGAAAGAGAAACTCTTATTGTATCTCCAATTCCCTTTAAAAGAAGATTTGAAATTCCAATTGTTGATTTTATAATTCCATCTTCATCGCTTCCTGCTGCTGTAACTCCAATGTGTATTGGATAATTAAATTTTTCATATAAGATTTCATTTATCTTAATTGTTTCAATTGGATCTTCGCTTTTTGCCGAAATTACAATATCAAAAAAAGAAAATTCTTCTAAAATTTTAACTTCCCTTTCAATTGCCTCTAACATAATTTTTAATCTTTCACCCTCTTTTTTTTCATAAACAAGAGACCCAACATTTGCTCCAACTCTAATTGGGATACCTTTATGTTTTGCATGTAAAACAACTTTTTCAATATCTTTCCTTTCTTTAATATTTGATGGATTTAGTCTTATTTTTTTAACTCCAACATCAATTGAGAGAATCGCAAGTTCTGCGTTAAAATGAATATCTGCAATTATTGGTACTTTCGAATATTTTACAATTTTTTCAACATACTCAATACTTTTTTTATCAGGAACAGCAACTCTTATAAGATCTACATCCTCTTCTATCATTTTATCTATTTCTTTCTTTATTTCATTAAATTTTTTTAAATTCCCTTTTATCATTCCTTGAAGAAGAATCTCACCCTCCCCTATCTTTCTATCTCCTATGAAAAACCTTCTTTTTATTTTATCCATCTCAAGATGTCAAAAAATGTAACCAAAAAGAGAAGGCCAAGTAAAAATATAAAACCAATAAGATGTACTAAATTCTCTTTTTCAGGAGGAACCCTTTTTTTGGTTATCCACTCATAAATAAGAAATGGGATTCTTCCACCATCAAGTGCAGGAATTGGAAGTAGATTAGTTAATGCAAGTAAAATATTTAGAATTGCTGAAAACCAAATAATTCCAAATAAACCAGCAGATTTCCCTATATTTGATGCAACTTGTACAATTCCAACTGGACCAACAATTCCACCAGTTGCCCTTCCTGTAATAATTAGTCGAATTGATGATAAGAATAAGAGAATTACTCTTAAAACTTCTTTAAATGAGTAATATATTGCTTGAAAGAAATTTAATTTTTCAAAGCCACTTATAATTCCAATTACCCATCTTTCATTCTCAAGTGTTGGTTTAACATAAAAAGTTAAGGTATCGCCTCCTCTTTTCACAACAATTTTTATTTCGTTTCCATTGCTATTTTGAATTTCATTTCTTACATCATCCCAAGTTTTAATCTCTTTATCATTTATATATAGAATCTTGTCTCCACTTTTTAGTCCTGCACTATATGCAGGTGAGTTTTCTTGAACAGAGAAAATAGTAGTTGAAAGATTATTAAAATCTCCAAATGTTGAAAATAAAATTATAAATATAAGAATGGCAAGCAAAATATTAGCAAATGGTCCACCTAATACTGTTAATAATCTACTTTTAAGTGGTTTCTTATAATATCCCTCAGGTGTTTCTAATTTGTCATCCATTCCCCTAATTTTTACATAAGCAAGAAAAGGAATAATTCTTAATGAGTAAAGTGTTTCATTTTTAATAAAAGAGATGATTTTCGGACCAAAACCAATGCTAAACTCTTCAACCTGCATACCACCCTTTTTAGCCATAATAAGATGACCAAATTCATGAATTGTTGCAGCAATTGATAAAGCAATTATTGCATAAATTATATACAACTTTCCACCTCTTTCTTAATTAATTCTTCAATCTCTTTTTTTAAATCTTCTAAAATTGAAAGATTAAATTCTCTTTTTTCAATTTTATCATAAACTATTTTTAGAATTTTTCCTATTGAAAGAAAGTCAATTTTTCTTTCAAGAAAAAGATCAATTAAAATATCATTTGCATATATAATTGAAAATGGTTTTGTTCCTCCATCTTTTCCACTTTCAACTATCACTTCAAAACATGGGAAGCGATCTTTTTTAAATTCATAAAATGAAAGACCTTTTTTGAAATCGAATCTTTTGTAAGAAGATTTTATTCTTTCAGGAAAGGTAAGTGCTCTTTGAATTGGATATCTCATATCTGGTTCATATAAAAGAGCAATAATTTCACCATCAATAAATTCAACTAATGAATGAATTATGCTCTCTCTATGAATTATAACTTCAATTTTTTCATAAGGCACTTCAAAAATTAAATTTGCTTCAACAACCTCCATTCCTTTATTAAAAAGAGTTGCTGAATCAATAGTAATTTTTTTACCCATACTCCATGTTGGATGTTTTAGCGCATCTTCTGGTTTAATATTTTTAAGTTCATCTTCACTTAAATCAAAAAATGGTCCACCTGACGCAGTTATTATTAATTTTTCAATTTCCTCTTCATTTCTTCCCAAAGTAATCTCCCAAATTGCATTATGTTCTGAATCTATTGGAATAAATTTCATATTTCTTTTTTCTATCTCCTTCATTATTAATTTACCAGCAGATACAAATGCTTCTTTGTTTGCAATATAGATTTCTTTATTTGCTTTTATTGTTTCAAGTATCCAAAAAATATCATCAACTCCTCTCGATGCAAAAAATATTATATCTATATCACTATCTTTAAGAACATAAGGAAAAATTTCTTTAAATAGACCAACATTTTTAGACTTTACTATCTCTTTTAATTCTTTTGATTTTTTTTCATCATTTATCAAAACATATTTTGGTTTAAACTCATTATAAATTTCAATCAAAGAATTTAAATTACTATTTGCAGATATTCCTTCAAGTTTAAACTTATCTTTTAAATTTCTTATAACATCAATTGTGCTTTTACCAATTGAACCAGTTGCACCTACAAGAAAAATTTTTTTCATAATATAAAATATAAAATTGGAATTGTAAATATAAAACTATCAACCCGATCAAAAAGACCCCCATGACCCAAAATTATTTTTCCAGAATCTTTTACTTTAAAATACCTTTTTATTGTTGATTCAAAAATATCTCCCAAAAAAGATAAGAAAACAATTAGTAATGGGAGAACTATAAGATTCAAAATTGAAAAATTTTTATAAAACAAACTTAATAAGAAGTAAAAAATATAAAGAGAAATAATGCTTCCTATAAGTCCTTCAAAACTTTTACCAGGGGAAATTTTTGGAACAAGTTTTCTTTTTCCAAATCTTTTTCCAACAAAATATGCAAATATATCAGAAATCCATATTGAAATTAATATTATAAATGTATTAAATATCCCTTTATTTTCCCTTAAAAGAAATAAACAAAAAAATGGAAAAGTTGAAAGAATAAGAAAAGAGAATGGAAATAAAACTTCTTTTAAAAAATTTTCTATCTCTTCTTTTTTAATTAAAAAGAAAATAAATGAAATTAGAAGAAATAAAAAAATAGATAATTCCAAATTTAAAAAAAATGGTACAAGAAGAAATGGAGAATAAAAGAGCCACTTTTTTAAATTTGAAATAGTGCTCATTTCAAAAAAAAGAACAAAACTTAAAAAAATTAAAAATATTTTTAAATAAACCCCTCCAAAGTACAAAAAAATTATAAAAGGAATTCCAAAATAAAGTGCTCCGATTATTCTATTTTTTAATTCAGATTGCACCAAAACGCCTCTTTCTCCTTGAATATTCAATTATTGCTTTTTCAAACTCATTTTCATCAAAATCTGGCCATAAAGTTTCAGTGAAATAGAGTTCTGTATAAGAAAGTTGATAAAGGTAATAATTTGAAATTCTTAATTCTCCAGAAGTTCTTATAAGCAGATCTGGGTCTTTATATGGATATGTTAAAAGAAATTTAGAAAATATCTCTTCATCCACTTTTTTAATACCACTTTCAATTATTTTATTTACTGCTTGAACAATATCAAACCTTCCACCATAGTTTAAACCAATAAGAAGTGTCATTTTATCACAATTTTTTGAATTTTCTTCTACTCTTTCAATCTCTTTTATTACAAAATCTGGAAGTTCATCTTTTCTTGATAAAAATTTCACTTTTATCCCTTTTTCAACTATTGCATCAAACTCTTTTTGTATTACCTCTTTAAATAGATTCATTAAAAAATTAACTTCTTCTCTCGGTCTTTTCCAATTTTCAGTTGAAAAAGCAAAAAAGGAAAGTACTTTTATACCCTTTTTATAAGCATAAGTTATTGCTCTTTTAACAGCATTAACTCCCTCTTTATGACCGTATATTCTTGGAAGCCCCCTTTTTTCAGCCCATCTTCCGTTGCCATCCATTATAATGGCAACAGATTCAGGAATAATTAAATTAGACTCTCTCAACTTGTTTCCTTAACTTAAAATATCCTTCTCTTTTGCTTTTTCGTGATTTGTTAAAATTTCATTATATTTATCAGTTAATTTTTGAATCTCATCTTGTAATCTATGGCTCTCATCTTCTGAAATTTTTTTCTCTTTTTCACTTTTTTTAATTTTCTCAATTGCATCTCTTCTTATATTTCTAATTGAGACTCTTCTCTCTTCAGTTAACTTTTTTACAAATTTTACAAGTTCCTGTCTTCTCTCTTCTGAAAGTGGAGGAAAGAAAATTTTTATTACATTTCCTTCAATTTGAGGATTTAAGCCTAAATTAGCTTCATTTATTGCCCTTTCTATATCTTTAATAATATTTTTATCCCATGGTTCAATTACAATAGTTTGAGGATTAATAACATTAATTGACGCAACTTGATTTAATGGTAATTTTTGGCCAAAATATGGAACCCTTATTTCCTCAAGTATAACTGGGTTTGCCTTGCCTAACCTTATTTTAGAAAACTCTTCAAGCAAATTTTTTTCAACCTTTTTCATCAATGCTTCAGTTTCTTGAATGATCTCTTTCATATTTATCCTCCCTTTATAATTGTTCCTTCCTCTCCTAATATTGCTTTAATTATTCCATCTTTTTTCTTTATATTAAAAACAATAACTGGAATATTTGTATCTCTTGATAGAGATATTGCAGTTGGATCAAGTGCTCTTAAATTTTTAATTAAAAAGTCAGTATAAGTTATAGTTTTTAATAATTTTGCATCTTTATCTATTTTTGGATCTGAAGAGTATACTCCATCAACACTTGTTCCTTTTAATATGACATCTGCACCAATCTCCGATGCTCTAAGTGCTGCTGCCGTGTCTGTTGTAAAATATGGATTTCCAGTTCCTGCTGCAAAAATTACAATTCTTCCTTTTTCAAGATGTCTTACTGCTCTTCTTCTTATATATGGTTCGCAAACTTCAGTTAATGTTAATGCAGATTGGACTCTTGTCTCAAGTCCCATTTTTTCAAGAATTGATTGAATAAGAAGTGCATTCATTATTGTAGCAATCATTCCAATATAATCTGATGTTGCTCTATCAATTCCAAATTTTTCTCCAAAAGTTCCTCTCCAGATATTTCCTCCACCAATAACAATTGAGATTTGGATCCCCATCTCCTTTATCTTTTTTATTTGGAGACAGAGATCCTTTATAAAATCTATATCATACTCTTCTTCTTTATTTCCTTTTAAAGCCTCTCCTGAAATTTTTAAGAGTATCCGCTTATACTCCATCTACTCTTTTTCACCAACCTCAAATCTAATGAATCTTTTTATTGTTATATTCTCACCAAGTTTTGCAATTGCATCTTTTATAATATCAATTACCTTTCTTTTATCATCTCTAATGTAAGGAAGTTCTAAAAGGCAAACTCTTTTATAAAAATCTTCAAGTTTTCCTTCAATTATTTTTTCAATAACTTGGGGTGGTTTGTTCATATCTTTTAGTTGCTCTCTAATTATTTCTTTTTCTTTTTCAATTATTTCTTGTGGTACATCATCTCTCGAAATATATTTTGGTGAATCAAAAGCAATTTGAAGACAAAGTTCATTTGCAAGTTTTTTAAAATCTTCTGTTCTTGCGACAAAGTCTGTTTCACAATTAAGTTCAATCATAACACCAATTCTCCCACCAAGATGAATATAGGAGTGAATTATTCCTTGCCTTGTCTCTCTACCAACCTTTTTTTCTGCTTGTGCAAGTCCCTTTTTTCTGAGATACTCAATTGCCTTTTCTATATCTCCTTGAGTTGCCTCAAGCGCCTCTTTACAATAAGATATACTTGCACCAGTTTTTTCTCTTAACTCTTTTATAAGTTCCATATTTGCCATATATTACTCCTCCTTTTCTTCATAATCGCCTTTATTAATTCCTTCTTTCATAAACTCTTCGATTTCTTCTTCACTTGTTAAGAAGAGTTCTTCAATTTTTTCTTCTTCACGAGGCATTTCTATAACTTTACCCTCTTTTCCTTCAATTACTGCATCTGCAATAGCAGATGTGATTAGTTTTATTGCTCTTATTGCATCATCATTTGAAGGAATTGGAATATCAGCAAGATCTGGGTCACAATTTGTATCAACTATTGCAATTACATATGATTTTACTTTTCTTGCTTCAATTATAGCATTTACATCCTTTTTTGTATCAGCAACAAATATTATTTTTGGAATTTTTGGGATCCCTCTTAATCCACCAAAAAGTTTGATGAGTTTATCTTTTTCTCTTTTAAACTCTTTTAGTTCTTTATATGAAAATTTTTGAGTGTCTCCTCTCTCTTCCATTCTTATCATCTCTTCTAATCTATCAATCCTTTTTCTAATTTCATAGAAATTTGTTAAAAGCCCTCCAACCCAACGTTCATTAACATAGTACATTCCACACCTTTCTGCTTCTTCTTTTACTACCTCTTGTGCCTGTTTTTTTGTTCCAACAAAAATTATAATTTCTCCTTGTCTTATTAAATCTGAGACAAGTTTTGTTGCCCTATCAATTGCATCAATTGTGTGTCTTAAATCAAAGATGTGAATCCCATTTCTTTCCATAAAAATATACTTTTTCATTTTGGGATTCCATCTTTTGACTTGATGACCAAAATGAGCACCAACTTCAAGAAGTTGTTTCATTGTTACTTGCATATTACCTTTTCCTCCTTTTAGGTTATTCCTCCGCTTCGTCATCTTCTCTTCACACCCCTTGAACCTCAAGAGGCACCTTGAAGAGAATCAGAAGCGTGTGTTTTTTTAAAATCTTAATCTTTATATCATAAATAAATGGTAAAATCAATAAGAGACTTTTTCAATTGTCTATGCCCATAAATAAGATAGACACATCTTTAATTTTATTAATTAGTTAATTTATTAAAGTGATATAATTATTTAGAAATTTTTAATGGAGGTGATTAGTGAAAATATTTATTTCTCTTGATATGGAAGGAATTTCTGGTTTAACTTATTGGAAAGAAAGTGAAGAAAAAATAGTGAAGTTTATGACAGATGAAGTTTTAGCAGTTTTAGATGGAATAAAAGACTTTGATAAAGATAGTGAAATTGTATTATGTGATTCTCACTCTCATGGAAGAAATCTCGATATTAAAAGAATTTATGAGGATGTAAGAATAATTTCTGGTTATCCAAGAGAGTTTTATATGATTTCAGGAGTTGATGAAAGTTTTGATGCAGGAATTTTTATTGGATATCATGCACCAGTTGGATATTTAAATAGTGAAATGGATCACACTTATTCAAGTTCAACTATTTTTGAAGTTAAAATAAATGGAATTTTAGTTGGAGAGGCGGAAATTAATGGTGCTTTTCTTGGAGAATTTGATGTCCCAGTTGTTTTAATTTCTGGAGACGATAAACTTAAAAAATTTTCTTTATCTTTTTTCCCTCAAACAACTTTTGTTATAACAAAGGAGTCTCTTGGAAGATTTTCTGCTAAACTATACCACCCAGAGTATGTTCATAAAATTTTAAGAGAAGAGACGAAAAACTCTCTTAAAAATATTAAGAGTGTAAAACCATTAAAATTTGATAAACCAATTAATATAGAAATAACATTTGTAAATACTCTTATGGCAGAATTTGCATCTCTTATTCCAAACTCCAAAAGATTAGACGGAAGAAGAGTTTGTTTTGAATCAAATTCATATAAGGATATATATAATTTTTTGATGGCAAGTTTATCTCTTGCCTATAATGCAAAAAACTTTTAGATTGAGGTGTGTATGGATTATGACATTTTAGATATTTCTTTGAACAAAAAGGGATTAAATAAAATTCTTTGGGCAAAAGGTGAGATGAAAGTTTTAAATGAAATAAGTGAAAGATTTAAAAAAGAAAAACCATTTAAAGGCCTTAAAATAGCATGTTCACTACATATAACTTCAGAGACTGCAAATCTTGTTGTTGCCTTAAAAGAAGGAGGCGCAGAAGTTTTTTTGTGTGCTTCAAATCCACTTTCCACAAAAGATGATGTTGCAGCATCTCTTGTTAAAGATTTTGGAATACCTGTTTTTGGAATAAGAGGAGAGGATAAAGAGAAATATTTTAACCATATTGAAAAAGTTATTTTAATAGAACCAGATTTAACAGTTGACGATGGAGGTGATTTAACTGTTATTCTTCATGAGAAATTTAAATATTTAACCCAAAAAATAATCGGAGGAACCGAGGAGACAACAACAGGGGTAATTAGATTAAAAAGTATGGAAAGAGAAAAACTTCTTGCCTATCCTATCATTGCTGTAAATAATGCAAAAACAAAGAGATTTTTTGATAATAGATTTGGAACTGGACAATCGACAATTGATGGTTTGCTTAGAGCAACAAACATCCTTCTTTCAAGTAAAACTTTAGTTGTTATAGGTTTTGGTTTTTGTGGAAAAGGAATTGCTGAGAGAGCAAGAGGAATGGGTGCTCATGTTATTGTATGTGAAGTTGACCCAATAAAAGCACTTGAAGCATATATGGAAGGTTATGATGTTATGAAGATTGAGAAATCTCTTCTTTATGGAGACATATTTATAACTGCAACAGGCAATAAAAATGTTATAACAAAAGAACACATTTTAAAGATGAAAGATGGTGCAATTCTTGGGAATTCTGGACACTTCAATGTTGAAATTGATGTAGAAGGTTTAAATGAAATTAGTATTGAAAAAAAAGAAATAAGAGATAATTTAACTGAACATAAATTGATAAATGGTAAAAAAGTTTATCTTATATCTCATGGAAGACTTATGAATCTTGGAGCAGCAGAAGGGCACCCATCATCAGTTATGGATATGAGTTTTGCAAATCAAGCACTTTCTCTTGAATATCTTTTAAAAAACAAAGGAGTTCTCCAAAATAAGGTATATGATGTTCCTCAAGAAATTGATAAAGAAGTTGCTAAAATTAAACTTAAAACACTCGGGATTGAAATAGATAGTTTAACAGAAGAGCAAGAAAAATATCTTATGAGTTGGAAAATTGATTAAAAATAAAATGGTGGCCCCAGGCGGAATCGAACCGCCATTGCCGCCTTGAAAGAGCGGTGTCCTAACCGTTAGACGATGAGGCCACCATGGTGAGCCGCGCAGGAATCGAACCTGCGACACCCGGCTTAAAAGGCCGGTGCTCTACCGACTGAGCTAGCGGCCCAATTCA
This sequence comes from Caldisericia bacterium, assembly GCA_030018355.1. Taxonomy (NCBI): domain Bacteria; kingdom Pseudomonadati; phylum Caldisericota; class Caldisericia; species Caldisericia bacterium. Next base: position 59,407 of record JASEFN010000002.1, read on the forward strand.
TTTTAATTTTACAAATTATTAAAAATATGTCAAGAGATTTTTAATTTAATCTAATTATTGTGAAATGATAAAGTAGTTAATTTTATTTTTATAAGAGTAATATAAACTGAAGATTTAAGATGGATTAATATCTTGGTTTATGGGGGTTTGTCTTTATAAGTTTTCCCTCAAAAGCGTAAATTGCTCTTTCGCATAAATTTGTTATGTGATCTCCGATTCTTTCATAATGTTGACTTATTTGAAGTAAAGCATTTGCTCTTTTTATGTTTTTTGGATCTTCGAGCATATATGTTAATAGTTCTCTAAAAATTTGTGAGTTCAAATCATCTAAAATATCATCATCTTCAATTGTTATTCTACATAATTCAGTGTCTTTTTCTAAAAATCCTTTAATTGCATTATCAAGCATTTTAATACAAATATCTTTCATTCTTGGCAAATCAATTAAAGGTTTTAAATGTGGCTCATCTGCGATTGTCATTGTTATTTCTGCTATATCAACACAGTGATCAGCCATCCTTTCAAGATCTATATTGTCAAAGAGGATTGCACTTATTACTCTCAGGCTCTCTGCTTTTGGGTCTTGTGTTGCAATTACTTGAAGAGCCTCTTTTTCAAGTTCAATTGATTTTTCATCAATCAAATCATCCCTATCGATAACTTCTTTACACAAATTTTTATCTCTTTCTTTTAATCCTATAAAAGATTTTTCCATTTGATCTCTCACAAGAAGTGAGAGATTAACTAATTTCTCTTTTAAATCTAAAATTTTTTTATCTAAGATTTCACTCATTCACTTTTACTCCTTTCATCCAATTTTTCCTAAAAGATACTCTTCTGTTTTTTTATTTTTTGGTACTGTAAAGAGATCCGTTGTTTTTCCATACTCAATAAGTTCACCAAGATAAAAGAAAGCAGTATAATCAGAAACTCTACCTGCCTGTCCAATATTATGAGTTACTAAAATAATTGTAACACTTTTTTTAAGTTCAATCATTAATTCCTCAATTCTAAGAGTTGAAATTGGATCAAGCGCAGATGTTGGTTCATCTAATAGTAAAATTTCTGGATTCATTGCAAGTGCTCTTGCTATACATAATCTTTGTTGTTGTCCTCCAGAAAGAAATACTCCTCTTTTAAAAAGATTATCTTTAACTTCATCCCAAAGTCCACTTTTTTTAAGAGAATCTTCAACAATTCTATCCTTTTCTTCTTTTGAGAGTTTAATTCCTGTTAAAATATATCCTGCAATTACATTATCATAAATAGACATTGTGGGAAAGGGATTTGGTTTTTGAAAAACCATTCCTATTTTTTGTCTTACAATCATAGGATCCATTTTATATATATCTTCTCCATTTAAAAGAATTTCACCCTCAACTTTTGCATTAGGCACAAGTTCGTGTAACCTATTTAAACATCTAATAAAAGTTGTTTTACCACAACCAGATGGTCCTAAAATTGAGGTTATTTTATTTTTATAGATATCTAAATTAATTTCATTTAAAACTTTATTATCTCCAAAATATGCTGATAGGTTTTTAATAGATAATATTACATTTTCCATTTCTTCTCTAAAGCCCTTCCTATTAAATTAATAGATAATACAATTATAATCAAAATGATCGAGGCTGCAAATGCTTGATTGTGCCACTCCTTATATGGACTTGTTGCATAAACAAAAATTACATATGGAATTGTACTCATTGGTTTAAAAATATTTAAATTTAAGAATTGATTTCCAAAAGCAGTAAATAAAAGCGGAGCAGTTTCTCCCATAATTCTTGAAATACCAAGAAGTATTCCTGTAAAAATTCCAACAAAACCATAAGGTAAAAGAATTTTTAAAACTACCCTATAATATGGAGCACCAAGTGCAATTGCACCTTCTTTTATCTCTTGAGGCACCATATTTAAAATTTCTTCTGTCGATTTGATAATTATTGGCAGCATCATAATTGCAAGTGCTATACTTCCTGAAATTGCAGAAAAGTGTTTTAGTGGTTTAACAATCCAAATATAACCTATTATACCTATTACAATAGATGGTATACCTTGAAGCGTATCGATTAAAATTTTAACAACTTCACTAAATTTTGTCTCTTTGTATTCTGATAGAAAAACTCCAACAATAATTCCAATTGGAATTGAAATTAATGCTGCAATTCCAACTATTATAAAACTACCAATAATTGCATTAAAAATTCCACCGCCAGCTTCTCCCATTGGTTTAGGAAGAGAAGTTATAAATCTTAAGGAAAGATATCTAAAACCCCTTATAGAAACAAAATAAATTATAAGGAAAAGAGGAATTATAGAGATAAAAGTAAGAATTGTTACAAATTTTTTAAATATTTTATCTTTTATGACCCTTTTTTTATTAATATAATCAAGTTTATTCATATTTAAAATGTAACCTTTCTTATAATGACTCTTCCTAAAATATTAATTAAAACAGAAATAATAAATAGTATTAAACCTATTTCAATTAATGAGGAAAGATGTAATATAGAGGTTGCTTCTGTAAATTCATTTGCTATTAAACTTGCCATAGTTTGTCCAGGAGAAAATATGCTTTTTGGAATTCTATTTGCATTTCCTATTACCATTGTAACAGCCATTGTTTCTCCAAAAGCCCTTCCAAATGAAAGAAGAAATCCACCAAAAATTCCTTTAAATGATGTTGGAATTAAAATTCCTTTTATAACTTCAAACTCTGTTGCACCAAGTGAAATTGCTCCTTCTTTTACCTCTATTGGAACAAGAGATAATACTTCCTTTCCTATTGATGCAGAATATGGAATTATCATAATTGAAAGAATAAGAGAAGCGGTAAAAATTCCAACTCCAATTGGTTGAATTCCTAATTTTGCTTGAATGTTTCTTATAATAGGTGCTAAAATAAAAAGACCCCATAATCCAACTATTACAGATGGTATTCCTGCAATTAATTCAATAAGAGTTTGAAGTAATTTTGATATTGTTCTATTTTTTAATAATTCTGAAAGATAAATAGAGATTGAAAGCGAGAAAGGTATAGTAATTAAAAGAGATATAAATGAAGTTAAAAGTGTTCCAATAATAAATGGAACTGCTCCAAATTTTAGGTTGACAGGGTCCCACTCTTTTGTGAACAAAAAGCGTATTCCATATTCTTTAAGAGAAGAAATTGAAGAGAAGACAAGAGATAGGAAAATTGCTGAGAGTAAAATTACCATTAAAAATCCACCTGAAATTAAAATTATTTTAAAGACCCTGTCAACCTTCATATCTCTACCTTATTATACTATTTAACCTCTTTTCCATCAAATGTTATACTTTTAATATTTTCTACGTTAATTTTTCTAACTGCTTCCGGAATTTTTGCATAAAGAAGTTGTTCATTAATCTCTTGAGCTTCTTCACTATTCATCCATTTTAATAATTCAACAAGTGCTTTTACTCTATTGTAGTTTCTTCCACCATAATTTTGTTCTTTATAGACAATAATCCAAGTGAAACTTGATATAGGATATCCATCTGGGTTATCTGTATCAGTAATTGAAACTTTTGTATGTTTTGGAAGAGAAACATTAGCAGAGGCAGAAATTGATTTTAAATTTGCATCAACAAATTTACCAGATTTATTTTTGATCATAGCATATTGCATACCATTTTGTTCTGCATAAATAAGTTCAACATATCCTATGGCACCTAATGTTTGTTGAACTATACCCGCAACTCCAGGATTTCCTTTTCCACCTAAACCAACTTTCCAATTTAGAGATTTTCCGACCCCCATTTCTTTTTTCCAAGATTCACTAACTTTTGAAAGATAATCACTAAAAACATATGTTGTTCCACTTCCATCAGATCTATGAGCAACTGTTATATCTAAATTGGGTAATGTAACTTCTGGATTAAGAGATTGAATTCGTGGATCATTCCATTTTGTTATTTTTCCCATAAATATATCAGCAACAACATCACCTGTAAGTTTTAATTTTGGATTATTAGGTAGATTATAAGTTACAACAACTGCACCAAGCGCAACAGGAATATGAATTACTTCTGCTCCTGCTCTTTTCTCTTCATCTTCATTCATTGGAGCATCTGATGCACCAAAATCAACAACTTTTTCAATTAATTGTTGAATACCACCACCTGAACCTATTCCTTGATAATTAACTTTAACTAAACCATTTGTCTTTGTGTAATAATAATCAAACCATTTTATATAAAGTGGTTGAGGAAATGTTGCTCCTGCTCCCAAAAGTTCAACAGGCTCACTCTTTCCTTCTTTTTTACAAGCAGTTAGAGAAATGAGTGATACTACCAAACCTAAAATAATGATGCTTAAAACAAACTTTTTCATAAAAAACCTCCTAAAAAGTTTTTCACAATTTTATTTTTCCATTATTTTGTTAATTAAAATTAATTTTTTTGTTAATTTTCTGTTAATTTTTGAGGAAGTGTAATTTTAAATTTTGTCCCTTTTCCTAATTCACTCTCTACTTCAATTTTACCTTTATGAAGAATAATTATATGTTTAACAATTGAAAGACCTAAACCTGTTCCTCCACTTTTTCTTGATCTTGATTTATCAACAACATAAAATCTTTCAAAAATTCTATTTAAACTCTCTTTTGGAATTCCAATTCCACTGTCTTCAATTTCAAAATATGCATTTTCCATATCTTTATAAAAACTAATTTTTATATATCCACTATCTGTATAATTTATTGCATTATCAATTAAATTAATTAAAACTTGCTCAATCTTAAACTCATCCCCTAAAATGGTAGTATCTTTAGTTTTTATATCTAATATAAGATCAAGACCTTTATTTTTAATTTTTTCTTCAAAAATTTTTAGAATATTTTGAAGAGTTTTTTTGAAATCAAATTCTTTCATCTCAATTTCTTTTTTTTCTTCAAGTTTTGAAAGAGTTAAAAGATCATTAATAATATTTATCATTCTGTCTATGTTTCTTTTTATTATTTCAATATATTTTTTATTTTTTACTTCATTTTCTATTGTTTCTATAAAGCCCTTTATTACAGTTATTGGTGTTTTCAATTCATGTGATGCATCTTTAACAAAATCTCTTTTAATTTCCTCAAACTTTTTAATAGATGTTATATCAAAAATTGTAAAGATTCTCTCCTTTGTTTTATCAATTAGACTTTTTGATATTAAATAAAACCCATTTAATTTTTCAAACTCTTTTTTCTCAAAAAAATCTCTTTTTAAACCATTTTCAATAAAGGTAAGAATATCCAAATCTTTAATTATTGACCAATAATATTTATTAATAAAGTTTTTTTCATTAAAAAACTCCTCAAATTTTTTATTTGCAAATGTTATTATACCTTGCTGATCAACAACAAATATAACTTCGTCTGTTGAAGTGAGAATTGAGTTTAACCTGTCCTTATTAATATCAACTTGATCTAATAAATTCTCTATTTTTTCTCCAAGTATATTTATATTTTCATCGATCTCTTTAAATTCTTCATTTTTTAATATAATTTTATCTTTAAATTCTCCTTTGATAATTTTTGAAATTTTTAAATTTATAAGATTAAGAGATTCTCTAATTTTTTTTGAATAGAGATATAAAATATAAAAACCAATTAGAAAAGAGATAATTGAAATTGTTGTTATTTCAGAAATTAGGGTGAATATAACCCTATTTAATTCTTTTAATGATAAACTTGTTCTGATTACTACCTTTTTATTATCAATATTAATTGGAACAGCTATATAAAGCATATCTTCATTTGTTGTTGTTGAAAATCTTATTGATTTTCCTATTTTTTCATTTAATGCTTCTATAACTTCAGGTCTACTTTTATGATTATCCATAAATTCTATATTGAAAATTGAATCACCTAAAACAACTCCATTTTCATCTATTATTGTTATTCTATATCCCTCTAAAATTTTTATGCTTTTTATAAAACTATCAATTTCATTAATTCTATTTTCTTTATGAAATTTTTTTATCTCTTCAGAAATTGAATTAGCAATCATTATTAAATTTAATTCATAACTTTTAATAAACTCTCTTCTTATATAAAATGTAGATACTGAAATAATAAAAATAAAAGAGATGAGAAGTGATATTAAAATTTGTCTTATTAATCTTTTCTCTAAATTACTCCTCTTCAAATTTATATCCTACTCCTCTTACATTTTTTATATAACTTCCAAAATTTTTTAATTTATCTCTCAAGTGTTTTATATGTACATCTATTGTCCTGTCTATAACTATTTTATCCATTCCCCATAATATATCAAGAAGTTCATCTCTTGTAAGAACTTCCCCCTTTCTTTTATATAAAGTAAGCAAAATATTAAATTCAGTTTTTGTTAAATTTATCTCTTCATTATCTATATAAACTTCATATTTCTTCGGATAAATTATGAAATTTTCATTTATTACTATTTTCTCTTCATCTTGTTTAGATTTTGCCCTTCTTAATAGTGCTTTAACTCTTGCAATTAATTCTCTTACTGAAAATGGTTTGACTATATAATCATCACCACCAATCTCAAAGCCAACTATTTTATCTATTTCACTCCCTTTTGCTGTTAATATTATTATTGGAGTTTGCGGTGATCTGTTTTTTATTAATTTTATTAACTCAAAGCCATCAATATCTGGAAGCATAAGATCAATTATCATAAGATCAAAATTCTCTTTTTCAACCCATTTTAGAGCACTTTCACCATTTTCAAAAAGAAAAGTTTTATAACCAGAATTTTTTAAGTTTATATCAATTAGTTCTAAAATATCTTTTTCATCATCAACAATTCCAATTTTTTCATTCATATTCTTAATAAAATTATATAATTTCTTTATGCTAAAATTTAAAATATGTATAAGGATTTAGAAATATTAAAACAACTGATTGAAAATTCAAATAATATTGTATCTCTCACTGGCGCAGGGATTTCAACAAATGCAGGAATTCCAGATTTTAGAGGTCCTATGGGAATATATACAACAAAAAGATATGATCCAGATAAGACTTTTGATATAAATTATTTTTTTGTTTATCCAGAATACTTTTATGATTTTGCAAGGGATTTTTTATCTCTTCTTGAAAAAGCAATTCCCACCTTTACTCATAAATTTTTAGCAAAACTTGAAAGAGTAGGAAAATTAAAAGGAGTAATAACTCAAAATATTGATATGTTACATGAGAGGTCAGGAAATAAAATTGTATTGACTCTTCATGGTTCAATTGAGAAATCTTTCTGTGTAAGTTGTGGTAAAGAATATTCTCTTAGTGAGATGAAAGAGAAATTAAAATTTCAAAAAGTTCCAAAATGTGATTTATGTGAAGGATTAATAAAACCAAATATTGTTTTTTTTGGAGAAAGTGTGCACCATTTTGATGAAGCGGTTGAACTTGTTAAAAAATGTGATCTTCTTCTTGTTATTGGAACAAGTTTAAAAGTTTATCCTGCCTCTCTTTTGCCTCAATTTACAAATGGAAAAGTTGTTATTATTAATAAAGGAGATGTTTCATTAAAAAATGTTAAATATGATCTCTATATAAACTCAGATATTGATGAAGTTTTTAAAGAGTTAGATAAAATTTTGAACTTGGAGGTTTAATATGATTGAAGAGAGAATTAAAGAACTTGGCCTTTCTTTACCAGAACCAACAAAACCAGTTGGTTCTTATATTCCATGTAAAAGAGTTGGAAATATACTTTTTCTTTCTGGTGTTATTTCTGAGAAAAAAGGAAAATTAGGAGAAAATTTAACAGTAGAAGAGGGATATGAAGAGAGTAAAAAGGTTCTTTTAAAACTCCTCGCAAATTTAAAAAATGAGATTGGAACTCTTGATAAAGTAAAAGAGATAATAAAGGTAGAGGGATTTGTTTCATCAAATGATGACTTTTTTGATCAACCAAAAGTTATAAATGGCGCAAGCGATCTTCTTTTCCAAATTTTTGGAGAGAAAGGAAAACACTCAAGAGTTGCTATAGGAGTAAAAAATTTGCCATTAAATGCTGCAATTGAAATATCAATGATTGTGGAGGTCTATGAATGAATAGAGAAGAGGCAATTAATTTAATTAAAGAAAAATTACAAGATGTAAATTTGGTAAACCACTCGCTTGCAGTTGGCGCAATAATGAAGGGAGTTGCAAAATTCCTTGGACAAGACGAGAAAAGATGGGAGTTGTGTGGAATTTTACATGATATTGATTATTCTGAAACAAAGGATGATCCAAATAATCACTCTTTGGTTGGAGGTGAAATTTTAAAATCGATGGGTTTTGACGATGAATTTGTTAATGCAGTTAAATCTCATAATGAAATACATGGAATTCCAAGAGAATCTCTTCTTGCAAAGGCTCTTTTTGCAGCAGATCCACTTTCTGGTTTAATTGTTGCAACTGCTCTTGTTATGCCTGATAAAAAACTTATGAGTGTTAAAGCAAGTTCAGTTATGAAAAAGTTTAAAACAAAAGAGTTTGCAAGAGGTGCAAATAGAGAACACATTAAAACTTGTGAAAGTGAACTTAATATTCCACTTGAAAAATTTATTGAAATTGCTCTTGATGCTATGAAAGAAATAGGAAGCGAAATTGGACTTTGAAGAAATTTTAATAAATTTAGATTTTATTTATTTAAGAGTAAAAATTAATAATGCTAAGATAATAAAAGTAAATATTGAAAAGAAAGTAGAAGAAAATTACTCTCAAGAATATGAAATTTTTATTGATGAAATAAAAAGTTATTTTTTTGGAAAAAAAGAGTTTTTTAATTTGGATTTAATTAATTTTGATTCTTTAACAGATTTTCAAAAAGATGTTTTAATTCATTTATCAAAAGTACCACGTGGAATGGTAACAACATATAAAAATCTATCTTTAAAACTAAATAAAAAAAATTCTTTTAGAGCGGTTGGAAATGCATTAAGATTAAATCCATTTCCTATTATAATTCCTTGCCATAGAGTTATTAAGAGCGATTTTACTTTAGGTGATTATGGATATGGAAGTGATTTAAAAAAGATGCTTCTTATTTTTGAGGGAGTTACATTTTTAGATGATAATAGAGTTAAAAGTGAGTGTGTTTTATAATTAATTTAATGAAAAAGACACTTATTTTAATTTTAATTTTTTTAAGTCTCTTTCTTTTTTCTTGTAAAAATAAAAAAGAAGTTATTAAAATTGGGATAAATATAGACCTTCCTCCATTTTCATATAAAGAAAATGGAAATTTAGTTGGGTTTAACATTGATTTTTTAAATCTTCTTCTTAAAGAGTTAAATTTTGATAAAGAATTTATTGAAATTGAAGGAATAAATTTTGAACCTCTTTTGAAAAAAGATATTGATATTTTAATAGGAGGATATCCACTAAAATATAAATATCCTCAGGGAGTTTCAATTTCTATTCCTTATTTTGATTTATCTTATCTTCTTATATCAAGAGTCGATTCTCCAATAGATTCTATTAACTCTTTAGAAAATAAAATTCTTATACTTCCTCTTTATACATATGCAGAAGAGATTGTAAAAAATGTTAAAAATCTTACTAAAATTCCATACAAAAATTTTAGTGAGGCAATAAAAAGTTTAGAAAATCAAGAAGCAGACGCAATTCTTGTTGAAAAAGTTGTAGTAGATATATATAAATTAGATGAAAATAAATTTTTCAAGACAAATGTTTATAGTAATGGTTTAGTTATTGTATTAAGAGACGAAGATAATGATTTAAGATATAAAATAAATTATTCAATTTCTAAAATTATTAATGAAAAAGGTTATAATAAATTAATTTTAAAGTGGTTTGAGGAGGAGAGATGAAAAAATTTAGAGTCGCAGTTTATGGAACAGGAGCAATGGGTTCTGGAATTATCTCTTTAATTCTTGAGAAAAAGAACCTTGAACTTGTTGGAGTTGTTTCAAAGAGAAAAGAGAGAAAAGGTATTGACATAGGAGAAATTATTGGAAAAGGTACTTTAGGAATTAAAATTAGCATAGACCCTCTTGAAGTAATTAAAAATGGAGTTGATATATTTATTCATGCTACATGCTCAAGAGTTAAAGATGCGTATCCAGAAATTGTTCCTATTTTAAAAAATAGAGTTAATGTAATTACAATTGCAGAAGAGATGGCTTATCCATGGAGAGCATCTAAAGAATTAGCAGAATCTCTCGACAAATTAGCAAAAGAAGGTGGTGTTACACTTCTTGGAACAGGTGTTAACCCTGGATTTGTTTTAGATACTTTAATTATTGCTTTAACAGGCGTAATGAAGAAAATTAACAAAATATACGCAAAAAGAGTAAATGATCTTTCTCCATATGGTCCATCTGTTATGAAAACTCAAGGTGTTGGAACAACAATTGAAGAGTTTAATGAAGGCTTAAAAAAGGGGGAAATTGTTGGACATTTTGGATTTCCTGAATCTATAAGCATGATTTGTGATGCTTTAAATTGGAAATTAGAAAAAATAGAAGAGTATAGAGAGCCTATAATTTCAAATGTTTATAGAAAAACTCAATATATAGAAGTTAAACCTGGTATGGTTGCAGGATGTAAACATGTTGCAAAAGGATTTGTTGATGGAGAAGAGAAAATAATTTTAGAACATCCTCAGCAAATTTTACCTCAACTGGAAGGAGTTGAGACTGGAGATTATATTTTTATTGAGGGTGAACCTCCAATAAATTTTGTTAACAAGCCAGAAATTCAGGGTGGGGTTGCAACAATTTCAATTGCTGTTAATATGATTCCTATTGTATATGCAGCAAGACCAGGATTACTTACAATGAAAGATCTTCCGATACCAAGATTTTTAGATTAAAAATTCTTTTCAAATGAGAAAAATTCTTGTATTGACTTAAGATATTTAGGGTTGTAAATTTAAATAAAGACTCATAATTTTAGGAGGATATCATGGAAAAAGAGATAAATCTTACACCCCAGGCTAAACTTGTTCTTGAAAAGAGGTATCTTAAGAAAAACGAAAAAGGTGAAGTTATAGAAACCCCATTTGAACTTTTTGAAAGAGTTGCAAGAGTAATCGCAAATATAGATAGGATTTACAATAAAGACGTTGACATAGAAAAAGTTTTTGAAAATTTTCTTAATATGATGGTCAGTTTAGAATTTTTACCAAACTCACCAACTCTTATGAATGCTGGAAGAGAATTGGGAAACCTTTCCGCTTGCTTTGTTCTTCCTGTTGGTGATTCATTAAAAGAAATTTTTGATGCAGTAAAATATGCTGCTTTAATTCACCAATCAGGTGGAGGCACAGGTTTTTCATTTTCAAGATTAAGACCAAAAGGCGATATTGTTAAATCAACAATGGGTGTTGCGTCAGGCCCTCTCTCTTTTATGGAGGTTTTTGATAAAGCAACAGAAACAATAAAACAGGGTGGGGTAAGACGTGGAGCAAATATGGGAATTTTAAGAGTTGATCATCCTGATATATTGGATTTTATTACAGCAAAAGATAAAGAAGGAGTATTAACAAATTTCAATATTTCTGTTGCAATAACAGATTATTTTATGAACAAATATTTCAATGATGAAGAATATGAACTTATTAATCCAAGAGATGGAAGAGTTTGGAGAAAACTTAGGGCAAGAGATGTATTTGAAATGATTGTTGAGCACGCTTGGAAGAGTGGTGACCCAGGGGTTATTTTTATTGATAATATTAACAAGAAAAATCCAACACCCCACCTTGGTGAAATTGAATCAACAAACCCATGCGTTGTTGGAGATACATATGTTTTTACAAATAAAGGATTAGTTAAAGCAAAAAATTTAGTTAAAGGTCTAAAAGTTTGGGGAGGTAAGGGATGGAATGAAATTCAAGAAGTTATTAATAATGGAGTTCAAAAGGTTTATAAAATTACTTTAGAGTCAGGAATTAGTTTAAAAATAACCAAAGATCATAAATTATATACTGAAAATGGATGGAAAAAGTTAGAAGAAATTCAAATAGGAGAAAAAGTTTTTATTCCTTTAAATACACCTGAAATTAAATCTGAAAATCAAAATTTAGAATATTTTGAACTTTTAGGATATTTTTTAGGAAAAGAATCTTTAAGTAATTCAAATAATATAAATCTTCCTTTAGGAAGTGAAAAGGTTTTAATTTCACATTCTTCACCAATTCTCAAAAATTATTCAAACTCTTCTAATATTATTGATTCTTATAAAAATTATTTTACTAATAAATTGAATAGTTTATTTAATTTTTCTAATTATCAAGAAAAAACAATACCTGATGAATTGTTAGAAAATAGTAGTGAAGCATTAAAAGCAATTTTAAGAGGTCTTTTTTCAGCTTGTGGTTCAATTTATGACTCAAATGGAAGATTAACAATATCTTTATCTTCAGCTTCTAAAAAACTTTTAGAGCAAGTTCAGATAATTTTACTATTTTTAGGAATTCCATCAGATTTAATTTATACAGATGTGAATATATATAGAATTATTGTCTCAGGTGAAAGAGCAAAGTTATTTAATAAAAAAATTGGATTTATAGATTATAAAAATGAAAATTTAATTAATTATGAATATCAGAAAATTATTAATATAGAAGAAGATGGTGAAGAGGAAGTATATGATATAAAAGCTCCTAATGATTATACATGGATAACAAATGGTATTTTGAGTTTAGATTGTGGTGAACAACCTTTACTTCCTTATGAATCTTGTAATTTGGGATCAATTGATGTTTCTAAATTTGTAAAAGATGGAAAAATTGATTATGATAGATTAGGGAAAGTTGTTAAAGATGCAGTTCACTTTCTTGATAATGTAATTGATGCAAATAGATTTCCTCTACCAGAGATAGAAAAGATGACAAAACTAACAAGAAAAATAGGACTTGGAATAATGGGTTTTGCAGATCTTCTTATTAAATTAAGGATTCCTTACAATTCAGAAGATGCAATTAACTTAGCAAAGGAACTTATGTCCTTTATAAGCAAAAAAGCATGGGAAAAGTCAGAAGAGTTAGCAATAGAAAGAGGTGTTTTTCCTGCATGGAGTGGAAGTGTTTATGAGAAAGAAAATAGAAAAGTAAGAAATGCAACTGTTACAACAATTGCACCAACTGGCTCTATTAGTATAATTGCAGGTTGCTCATCTGGAATTGAACCAATTTTTGCACTTGCATTTAAAAGACAAGTTGCAATAGGACAATGGTTTGAAATTCACCCTCTTTTTGAAAAGGAGTTAAAGGAAAGAGGATTATATAGCGATGAATTAATGGAAAAGATTATTGAAGAGGGAACTATACAACACATTGATGAAATTCCAGAAGATATGAAGAAAATTTATGTAACAGCACATGATATAGAACCAGAATGGCATCTAAAAATTCAAAAAGCATTTCAAGATTATGTTGATAATGCTGTATCAAAAACTGTTAATTTGAGAAATGAAGCCACTGTTGATGATGTAAGAAAAGTTTACCTTATGGCTTATGAACTTGGACTTAAGGGAGTAACAGTTTATAGAGATAGATCAAAAGAGGTTCAAGTTCTTGTTAAAGGTAAAGAACAAAAAGAAGAAGATGTAAAAAAAGAGAGACTTTCTCCAAGACCAAGACCCAAAATAACATATGGAGCAACAATTAAAATGAAAACTGGTTGTGGAAATTTATATGTAACAATAAATGAAGATGAAAATGGAATATGTGAAGTTTTTTCAACTCTTGGCAAAGCAGGAGGATGTGCTGCATCTCAAACCGAAGCAATATCTCGATTAATTTCTCTTGCACTTCGTTCAGGTGTTTCACCTGAACCAATAATAGAACAACTTAAAGGAATAAGATGCCCAAATCCAATTTGGCAAGATGGAGAAAAGATACTTTCTTGTGCTGATGCAATTGCAAAGGCAATTGAGATTTATCTTTCAATGAGTAAAGAAGAGAAGAAAGAATTAAAATTTGAAGAAAAAAGTGCCCCAGAAGTTGAAGTTAAATTGAAAAAAGAAGATATTCAAATTTGTCCTGAATGTGGGTCTCTTATGATAAGTATGGAAGGTTGTTATACTTGCCCAAATTGTGGTTATTCAAAATGTGATTAAATGAAAGAAAATGTCGACTTATTAATTTATAACATAAAAGAATTGATAACTCCTTATAACTCAAATCTAAAAAGAGGAGAAGAGTTAAAAGAGTTAAAAATTATTAATAATGGAGGAATTGCAATTAAAAATGGAAAAATTTTGTGTGTTTCTGATACAGAAGAGGTTCTTGATAGATTTGAAGGTGAAAAGGTGCTTGATCTAAAAAATGAAAATATTTTGCTTCCTGGTTTTGTAGATCCTCACACACATATTCTTTTTGGTGGATCAAGAGAAGATGAATTTTTAGCAAGAATTAATGGTGAATCATATCTTTCAATTCAGAAAAAAGGCGGGGGTATTTATAAAACGCAAAAAGATACAATATCATTAAATGAAGATGAATTGGTTAAAATAACAAAAGAAAGAATTTTAACTGCAAACTCTTATGGAATTTTAACTCTTGAAATAAAAAGTGGATATGGACTTTTTCTTCAAGAAGAGATTAAACTTTTAAAAACAATTAAGAAAATAAAGGAGGAAAGTAAAATAAAAACTGTTTCAACATTTTTACTACATCTTATTCCAAAAGAGTTTGATAGAAAAGTTTTCTTAAGCGAAGTTTTAGAAATTATGCCAAAAATTTATAAAGAGGATCTTTTTGATTTCATTGATATTTTTATTGAAGAAGGGGCATTTTCAGTGGAGGAGGCTACTCAAATTTTAGAGGTAACTAAAAATTTAGGAGCATCAGTTTCACTTCACATTGATCAATTTAATAATTTAAAGGCTTCAAAACTTGCGAAAAAATATAAAATAAAATCTCTCTCACATCTTGATTTAACAGAGGAGAGTGAATTAGAAGAACTTAGTAAGGGCGACACAGTTGGAATAATTTTTCCGCTTGAAAGATTTATTTTTAAAAGAGATGAGAGAAGAGGGAGAAAATTAATAGATTTAGGAATTCCACTGTCAATATCAACTGATTTTAATCCAGGAACATCTCCTTCTTTAAATTTTCCTCTTATTCTTTCTTTAAGTATAATAAGAGAGGGTTTAACAGTTGAAGAGGCAATAAATTCATCCACAATAAATGGTGCGTATGCTTTAAATTTACAAAATGAGGTTGGTAGCATTGAAGTTGGTAAAAGAGCGGATTTTGTTGTTTTTTCACTTAAAAGTTTTAAAGAGATTCCTTACTATGTTGGTATGAATTTTATAAAATATGTGATAATTAATGGAGAGGTGATCAACATTGATAGATAAGGAAAAGATTAAAAAAGCGGTTGAATTAATTATTGAGGCAATTGGAGAGGATAAAGAAAGGGAAGGTTTAAAAGATACTCCAACTCGAATTGCAGATATGTATGAAGAGATTTTTAGGGGTTTACATGAAAATCCAAGAGAATACCTTAAGAATGGATTTGTTGAAGAAAAACATCACGAAATGGTTATTTTAAGAAATATTTCATTTTTCTCAATGTGCGAACATCACTTTTTACCATTTTTTGGAAAAGCACATGTTGGGTATATTCCAAGTAAAAAACTAGTTGGAATTTCAAAAATTGCAAGAGTTGTTGACTCTCTTTCAAGAAAGCCACAACTTCAAGAAAGATTAACAAGTGAAATTGCAGATATAATTTTTGAAGAAGTGCAACCCTTGGGATTAGGTGTTGTTATTGAAGCAGAGCACCTTTGTATGGTTATGAGAGGAGTTAAAAAGATGGGAAGTTTAATTGTTACTTCTGCTATTAGGGGAGGATTCGAAAAATATGCTTCAACAAGAAGTGAATTTTTAATGTTAATTTCAAAAGGAAACAATGAATTATAGAGTTAGAGAACTATCTTTGAAAGATTTTGAAAAAGAAAAAATTTTAAAAGATCTTGATGTTCATCCAGTTGGAATATCAATAATGAAAGATAAAATGGTATTAAAACTCATAAAAGTTGAAGAATTAGATTCGAGGGGTGCAAACATTTTAAAACAGGAGTGCTTATCTTTAGGAGGAGATTGTGCAATTCCATATCACGCATATAATTTAAAAAATGAGAAGGTAGATTGTATTATTATTGGAACACAAGCAATTTATAAAAAATTAATTCCTAAATTAAAACTTCAACCTTTTGGTTTAAAGATAGTGGCAGAGGAAATTGAAAAAATTATATTAGGTGAAAAAATTAAAAAAACAAAAATAGGAAATAAAATTTTTGAATGGGGTAAAAGAACATACATTATGGGAATTATAAATTTAACTCCAGACTCATTTTCAGAAGATGGATTGTATGGAGAAAATTTAATTGATAATGCAATTGGACTTGCAACACTTATGGTTGAATGGGGAGCGGATTTGATTGATATTGGAGGAGAATCAACAAGACCGGGTTCAACTCCGATTTCTTATGAAGAGGAAAGGAAAAGAGTTATTCCTGTTTTAAAAAGACTTGTTAAAGAAATTGATGTTCCAATTTCAGTTGATACATATAAGCCTCAAATTGCAAAAGAGGCTCTGCATATTGGTGCAAGTTTAATAAATGATACTCTTGCTTTAAGATACGATAAAGAGATGGTAGAAATTATAAGTAAATATAATGTACCTGTTGTTTTAATGCACTCAATTGATGGAAGAGGAGGTAAACCCCCAACAGAAAATTATTATAAAGATGTAATAATGGATATTATAGATTTTTTTAATGAAAGAATAAATTATGCTTTAGAAAATGGAATTAAAAAAGAAAATATAATTCTTGATCCAGGAATTGGTTTTGGAAAAAATTTAAAGCACAATCTTGAAATTATAAAAAATATAAGTGTTTTCAAAAATCTTGGTTTTCCTATTTTATTAGGACCAAGTAGAAAAAGTTTTATTGGAGAACTTCTTAATTTACCAGTTTATGAAAGATTAGAAGGAACAATTGCAGCATCTCTTAAAGCAGTTGAAGAGGGAGTTGATATTTTAAGAGTTCATGATGTTAAAGAGATAAAAAGAGCAGTAAAAGTATATGATGAGTTTGTAAGGGAGAGTTATGAAAATATTTCTTAAGGGAATGGAATTTTATGCTTATCACGGTGCAATAAAAGAAGAAAATTTGCTTGGCCAGAGATTTGTTGTTGATATTGAATTAGAGTGTGATACTCCAAGAGAGGATGAACTTAAAGAAACAATTGATTACACAGAAATTTATAAAAAAACTAAAGATATTGTTGAAAATTTTAAATTTAAACTAATTGAGACACTTGCAAAAGAAATTGGAAGAAAAATTCTTGAAGATAAAAGAGTAAAATATATAACAGTAAGAGTTGAAAAAACTTCACCTCCTATTAAAGGAATTCTTGATAAAGTTGGAGTTGAGGTGACTCTTAAAAATGATTCTTATCTTCTTTGATATTGAAACAACAGGGCTTAATCCAGAATATAATAAACTTGTTGAGATTGGATGTGTAAAAGTTTATGATGGAGAAATAAAAGAGAAGTTTACTAGAATAATCGATCCAAAAGAGTCTTTGCCAGATGAAATTAAAAGGTTGACAGGATTAACTGAAGAGGATATTTCTAATTTTGGTGTTGAAGAAGAGAGGGCAATTAGAGAATTTTTTGAATTTATTGATAATTATCCTCTTATTGGTCATAATATACTAAACTTTGATGTCCCATTTATTGAAACAAGGGGAAATATAAAACTTAAAAATCGCCTCTCTGATACTTTAATCATATCAAAATTTTTAGCGCCAAACTTAAAATCTCATTCTTTAAGAAATGCTTTAAATCAGTTTGGTATACCTTCAGATGAATATCATAGAGCAATTGATGATGCAATTTTAACCTTTAGGTTATGGGAAATTTTAAAAGAAAGAAGTAAAAGTTTAGGAATAAATTTTATAAAAAGATATGCTGAAAATATGTATAAAGATGATAAATTAATTCTTGATGCATTTTATGTTTTTATTGAAGATTTATGAAAAAACCACTTTCAATTATTTTAAGACCTAAAAATTTTGATGAATTTATAGGTCATAAAGATATAATAACTGAATCATTTAAACAAAAAATTAAAAATGGTGAAGTTCCAAATCTTATTCTTTGGGGACCACCTGGTTCTGGCAAAACAACTCTTGCAGAAATTATAAAAAATGAGAGCAAACTAAATTTTATAAGAGTTTCTGGAGCAGAAACTTGTATTAAAGAGTTGAGAATTATAATTGACAATGCTAAAAGAGAGAAAGATTTTTTTCAAAAAGAGACAATTCTTTTTATTGATGAAATTCATAGATTAGATAGAAAAGAGCAAGATTTTTTACTCTCTTTTGTTGAAGAAAGAGACATAATATTGATTGGAGCAACAACAGAAAATCCATATTTTACAATTGTTCCACCTCTTCTTTCAAGATGTTTCTTGTTTATTTTAGAGCCTTATAAACATGAAGAGATGGAAAAAATTTTAGAAAATGCTTTAAAAATTTTAGAAAATATTGAATTAGACGAAGATTCTAAAAATTATTTAATTGAAATTTCAAATGGTGATGCAAGATTTTTATTAAATGTTCTTGAAAACATAAAAGCAGAATACAAAGATAAGAAAGTCAAGATAAGCGTTAATGATCTTGAAAATTTTTTAATTACAAAAAAAATAAAATTTGATAGAAAAGAAGAGCATTATAATTTAATATCAGCACTTATTAAGAGTATAAGAGGAAGTGACCCCAATGCATCTCTTTATTACCTTATGAGGCTTATTGAAGGAGGTGAAGATTTAAGATTTATAACAAGAAGATTAATAATTTTAGCAAGTGAAGATATAGGTCTTTCTGATCCTTTCGCTCTTGTTATTGCAACATCATGTGCTGAGGCAGTTGATAGAGTTGGTCTTCCTGAAGCAAAATTAATTCTTTCTGAAGTTGTTCTTTATCTTGCAAGGGCACCAAAAGATAATAGAGTACTTAAGGCACAAGAAAGAGTTTTAGAAGTAATAGAGAAATATGGAAATCTTCCTGTCCCTCTACATTTAAGAAATCCAGTCATAAAAGGTTTAAAAGATTTAGGTTGGGGACAAGGTTATGTATATCCACACGATCATCCAGATGAAAAGATTCAATATTTACCAGATGAGATAAAAGATGAAAAATTTTTCGAAGAAAATTAATTTATAATTTATAATATGAGTTTAAAGAAATTAACTCAAGAAGATTTTGAAGAGAAGATTTTGAATAAAAGTGGTATAAAAATTGTGAAATTTACAGCAGAGTGGTGTTATCCGTGTAAAGTGATTGAACCACATTTAGTTAAACTTGAAAAACTTTATAATGGAGAAGTTGAATTTTATGAAGTTGATGTTGAAGAAAATAGTTTTCTTGCATCGGAATATGATATAGTTAATCTACCAACACTCCTTGTTTTTAAAGATAAAAAAGTAATCGGTTCAATTGTTGGAGCGCTTTCTTTTGAATCTTTAAAAAAAGAGTTAAACGAAATTTTAAATAGAAATTAAATAGGGGTGGTAAAAACCACCCCATACTCTTTTGAAACTTAAAGATTCTCAAAAATCTTATTTTAAATTATCTTTTAACAACAATATGAATTGCTTCTCCTAATGGAACTTTAGTTGCTTCCATAATTGCTTCAGAAAGTGTTGGATGTGTGTGTATAGTATCAGAAATATCTTTAAGAGTTAACTTATTTTTAATCGCAAGCGCAACTTCTGCTATCATAACTGATGCATCAGGTCCCACAATTTGAGCACCTATTATCTCTTTTGTATCACTTTTTGCAACAACTTTTACAATTCCATCTGTTGAATTCATTGAAACTGCTTTTCCGTTTGCAATAAAAGGAAATTCACCAGTTATAACATCAATACCATTTTCTTTTGCTTCTTCTTCTGTTATACCAACAGATGCAATTTCTGGTGTTGTAAATATTGCCCATGGCACAACTCTATAATCCATCTTTGTATCATATCCTACAATAATTTCTGCAACAACTTCACCCTCTTTCATTGCTTTATGTGCAAGAAGTAATCCACCAACAACATCACCAATTGCATAATGATGATCAACATTTGTCTTTAAGTATTCATTTACAACAATTTTTCCTTTATCAGTTTGAATACCCACTTTTTCAAGACCAATATTATCTGAGTTAAGTTTTCTTCCAATTGAAACAAGAACTTTTTCAGTTTCAAGAATTTCACCGTTTCCTAAAGTAAGATACACTCTGTTATCTTTTATATCAATATTTTCAATTTTAACTCCTAATTTAAAGTTTATCCCTCTCTTTTCATAAATTCTTTTAATAAGGTTTGCGATTTTTTTATCCTTCAAAGTTGGAACAACATTTTCCATCATTTCGACAACAGTTACTTTTGTACCAAATGAATTAAAAAATGTTGCAAATTCCATACCTATAGCTCCAGCACCAACAATTACCATTTCTTTTGGATATTCAGTTAACTCAAGCGCATCATCTGATGTGAGTACATTAATGTGATCAATTTTAAATGCAGGAATCAAAAGAGGTTCTGATCCTGTTGCAATAATTATATCTTTACCTTCAAATCTCTCTTTCCCTTGTGAGGTTTCAACTTCAACAATGTTTCCATCAACAAGATAACCTCTTCCATATTTTATTTCAACCTTTCTTGATTTTAAAAGGTATTCAACTCCTAAGACAAGTTTTTTGATTACATTATCTTTCCATGTTTTTATACCCTTTGGATCATAAGAGACATTATCTATATTAATGCCAAAAATTTTTGATTCTTTTGACTCTCTATAAATCTCAGATGCTTTTAAAATTGCTTTTGTTGGTATACAACCACGATTAAGACATGTTCCACCCAAAATTTTGTTTTCAACTATTAATACTCTTTTTCCCAAATCTCCAAGTCTTATTGCTGCTACATATCCTGCAGAACCTGCACCTAAAATAATTACATCAAACTTTTCCATCTCTTCCTTTCCTCCATAATATATTTATTTTAATGTTAACAAAAATTAAATTAACTTGAAATCTTTTATATTTTCTAAAATCTGGTAAAATTGAAGAAAATGGAAAATTTAGGAGGTATATATAATGGCTGACGAAAAAGAGAAGATGCTAAATATAACTATATCAGATATAGAAAAAAGATTTGGAAAGGGCTCCATAATGAAACTTGGAGAAAAAAGGGAGCTCCTTGATACTGAAGTTATATCTTCAGGAATATTAACTCTCGATATTGCACTTGGTGTTGGAGGATATCCAAGAGGAAGAATTATTGAAATTTTTGGACAAGAAGGAAGTGGAAAATCAACAGTTGCACTTGAAGCAGTAGCAGAGGTTCAAAGACAAGGTGGTTATGCAGTTTACATTGATGCAGAACATGCTCTTGATCCAGCATATGCTGAGGCAATTGGTGTAGATTTAGCAAAATTATATATTTCTCAACCAGATTATGCTGAACAGGCGCTTGAAATTGCAGAAACTTTAGCAAGAAGTGGAGCAATTGATATTCTTGTTATTGATTCTGTGGCAGCCCTTGTACCTAAAACAGAATTAGAAGGAGAAATTGGAGATCAATATATGGCGCTTCAAGCACGCCTTATGTCTCAAACTTTAAGAAGATTAAACACAGCAATATCAAAATCAAAAACTGTTGCAATTTTTGTGAATCAAGTTAGAGAAAAAGTTGGAATTATGTTTGGTAATCCTGAAGTTACACCAGGAGGAAGAGCACTAAAATTTTATTCAACAATAAGAATTGAAATAAGAAAAGGAGATTCAATAAAAGAAGGAGAAACAATTATTGGAACCTCAGTTAAAGCAAAGGTTGTGAAAAATAAGGTTGCTCCACCATATAAAGAGGCTTATTTTGATATAATTTATGGGAAAGGCGTGCTTAAAAGTGGATGTATATTTGATGCTGCAACTGAACTTGGAATAATAGAAAAGAGTGGAACTTGGTATTCTTATAAAGGAGAAAGAATTGCTCAAGGAAGAAAGAATGTTTTAGAATTTTTTGAAAAGAACCCACAAATTTTGAAAGATATAGAAAAAGAGGTAAGAAAGAAAGTTTTTCCAGAAGAAGAAAAACTTAATAAAGAAGAAAATAAATAAAATTGAATAAAGAACTACTTAACTATTCCCTTAAACTTTTAGGGAATAGGGATTATTTTGAAATAGAGTTAAAGATGAAATTAATAAATTGTGGATATAATGAAAAAGAGATTGATGAGGTAATTGAATATCTTAAAGATAGAAATTTTATAAATGATTTCTCTCTTATAGAGAGAAAAATTAATTTTTATCAAAGAAAAGGCTGGGGTGAATTTAAAATATACAAATATTTAATAAATTTAGGTCTAAATAAAAATTTTGTTGAAGAAAGCATAAAAAAATTTTTAGATTTATCACTTGAAAAAGAAAACATTAAGAAATTTTCTCAAAGAAAAGATGATTTTGAAAAAAAAGTAAATTATCTTATAAACAAAGGTTTCAGAGAATCTTTAATTTTTGAAGTTCTAAAAAAGAAGGAGGATGAGATATGAATTTATCATTAATTGCATATGAAGTTTTAATAATATTAGTTTTTCTCTTAGGAGGGTTAGTTGGTTTTTACATAAGAAGATATGTTGCTGAAAGTAAAATTGGTGGAGCAGAAAAAGAGGCGCAGAGAATTAAAGAGATGGCAGTTCAGGATGCTGAATCAAGATCAAAAGAGATAATTTCAAAAGCAAGAGAAGAGGCAGTTAGAATAAGAAACGAAACTGAAAAAGAACTAAAATTAAGGAAGCAAGAAATACAAAAACTTGAAGCAAAACTAATTCAAAGAGAGGAGATTATTGAAAAGAAACTTGAATCTATTGATAGAAGAGAAAAAACAGTTGCTCAAAAAGAAGAAGAAGTTAGAAAAATGAGAGAAGCGCTCGCAAGACAATATGAAAAACATAAACAGGAACTTTTACGTATAGCAAATTTAACAGAAGAAGAAGCAAAAAGAGAACTAATGGAAAAACTTGAAAAGGAACTGAGTTTAGAAATTAGTAAAAAAATAAAAGAATATGAAGATAAATTAAAAGAAATGGAAAAAATTAAGGCTCAAGAGATAATTTCAACTGCAATACAAAGAACTGCAGTAGATTTTGTTGCTGAATCAACAATTACTGTTGTGCCACTTCCTAATGATGAAATTAAAGGAAGAATAATTGGAAGAGAGGGAAGAAACATAAGAACATTTGAATCATTAACTGAAACAGAATTAATAATAGATGATACACCTGAAGCAGTTGTAATTTCATCATTTGATCCAATTAGAAGAGAAATTGCGAGATTAACACTTGAGAAACTTATTCTTGATGGAAGAATTCATCCTTCCAGAATTGAAGAGTTGTATGAAAAAGCAAAGCAAGAGATGGGAGAGAAAATTTTAGAGGAAGGAGAAAAAGCCCTTTTAGAATTAAATATTGTTGATATGCATAAAGATTTAGTTAAATTAATTGGTAAATTAAAATTTAGAACAAGTTTTGGTCAAAATGTTTTGAAACACTCAGTTGAAGTTGCATATCTTGCAGGTATAATTGCAAGCGAACTTCAAATGGATGTTCAAAAGGCTAAAAGGGCTGGCCTTCTCCACGATATTGGTAAAGCGCTTGATAAAGAGGTTGAAGGGCCTCATGCTCAAATTGGAGCAGAACTTTTAAGAAAATATGGTGAAGATGAAGAGATAATTCATGCAATTCAAGCACACCACTATGATATTCCACTTGAAAGACCACTTGATTTTATAATTCAAGCAGCAGATGCAATTTCTGCTTCACGCCCAGGAGTTAGAAATGAATCAATAGAGCAATATATAAAGAGAATTGAAGAGTTAGAAAGAATTGCTTCATCTTTTGAGGGAGTTGAAAAAGCATATGCTCTTCAAGCAGGTAGAGAAGTTAGAGTTTTTGTTAAACCAGATTCAATTGATGACTCTCTTCTTCCAAAGTTAGCATATGATATTGCAAAAAAGATTGAAAATGAGGTTGTTTATCCAGGTCAAATAAAAGTTTTAGTTGTAAGAGAGAGTAAAGCACTGGGATATGCTAAATGAGAATACTATTTATTGGTGATATAGTTGGAGAATCAGGAAGGAGGGTCCTTGGTTTGACCCTCCAAAAAATTATAAATAAAGAAAAAATAGATCTTGTTATTGCTAATGTTGAAAATTTATCTGGAGGTTTTGGTGTAACTTTGGAAAAGTTTGAGGAGATTTTAAAATTTGGAGTGAATGTTGCAACAAGTGGAAACCACATATGGGATAATAAAGAGTATAAACTTGTATTCGAAAAATACCCCAATATAATTTTAAGACCACTTAATTATCCTGATGGTACACCAGGAAAAGGGAGTACTGTAATTGATGTTAATGGAGAGAAGGTTTTGATTATAAATATTCAGGGAAGAACATTTATGGAGCCAATTGATTGTCCATTTAGAAAAATAGATGAAGAATTAAAAAAATTTAATGATATAATAATTAAAATAGTTGATTTTCATGCTGAGGCTACAAGTGAAAAGAGGGCAATGCTTCATTTTCTTTCTGGTAGAGTATCCGCTTTAATTGGTACTCATACTCATGTTCAAACTTCAGATGAAGAGATTTTACCTACTGGAACATCTTATATAACTGATGTCGGAATGACTGGAAGTTTTGATTCAGTTATTGGAATTGAAAAAGAGGCAGCAATTCACCACTTTATTACAAAACTACCCACAAGATTTAAAGTTGCAAAAGGGGATCTTAGATTAAATTCACTTTTACTTGAAATTAATGAAAAAAATGGTAAAACATTAATGATAAAAAGATATAACATAAACCTTGGAAAAGAGGGGGCATAAGATGGAGAAAAGACTTTTAGAACTTAAAAAAAGGATCAAAGAGGACGAACTCTTAAGGTCCGTTAATTTATTCTTTTCATTAAACAATACAACAGTATACCTTGTTGGAGGTTATATTAGAGATTTGCTTTTAGGGAAAGAGAGTAGTGATATAGATATTATTGTAGACGCTCCAACAAGCACTGTTAAGGCTCTTGCACATTTTTTAAATGCAAGTGTATTTTATTTGAGAAAAAGAGAAATTTATGCAAGAGTTATGATAATGAGGGAGGGTAGAAGGATTGATGTATCCTTCATAAATGAAGAAAATTTAAAAGAAGAGTTAGAAAGAAGAGATTTTACAATAAATTCAATGGCTGTTAATCTTACAAAAATTTTTAAAGATGAAGAGGATTTCTTTATTGATCATTTTAATGGATTAAAAGATCTTGAAAATAAAATTATAAAACAAACTAATTCCAATATTTTTGAAGAAGATCCAATAAGAGTTTTAAGAGCGTTTAGATTTAAACATGCATTAGGTTTTGAAATTGAAAAGGATACTCTCAAAAATCTTCAAGCAAATAAATCTCTTTTAGATAGAGTTTCTCCTGAAAGATTAAGAGAAGAGTTTTTTAGAATTCTTTTGATGGATAATCAAATTCTATATGATTTAAATGAGAGTGGTGTATTAAAAGAGTTGTTCCCAAATATAAATTTTGAATTTGTTGATATGGCTTTAACCAATCTTGATGATTCTGTTAAAAACCCAGATAAATATTTTAAACAAGAAGAGGTAAGAGAAGTTTACACAAATTTCTGGAATGAACCAGTTGGGAAAGAGGTGTTTCATATTCAAACATTTAAACTTGCGCTACTTTGCTTTAGTGAAGAGACTCCTGCTCTTTTTGTTAGAAAGAAATTTAATGCATCTCTTAGAACATGTACAAAGGTACAAAATATAATTTTTGCATTTAAATATTTGAAAAATAGTTTTGATGAAGGACAAGACATCCTATCAGTTGATTTTATTGGAACATTCTTTAGAACATACAAAAAAGAAACAATAGAAGCCTATATGTTACTTACATTTTACTATAAGGGTTTAAAGAAATTTCCAAGAAAAGAAGTTCTTGATTTTGTTGGTTTATTTGTAAAGAATAGATTTAAATCACTTGTAATCTCTGGTAATGAAATTGTAAAAGAATATGGTTTAACACCATCACCATTTGTTGGAGATCTTTTAATGTATCTTAAAGCGCATCAAATTCTTGAAAAAATAAAAACAAAAGAGGATGCTAAAGCACTTATAGATAAATATCTAAAAAGAGAAGAGTGATTAACTTTCATATAAAAACTTTTGGTTGTCAGATGAATGAGTACACTTCACTCTATTTATATTCCCTTTTGTCTTCAAAAGGTGTGGAAAGTGATGTTAAAACTGCTGATTATATCATTGTTAATACATGTGCTGTAAGAGAAAAAGTAAAACACAAGATTTATTCTTACATTGGTAAGGTAAATAAAATAAAAAAGAAAGACGCAAAACTTATTGTTATAGGTTGTCTTGGTGAAATATATAAAGATGAGATTAAGAATAAATTTAATCCATATATTGTTGGTCTTTATGATAAAGAGGAAGAACTTTTAGAGATTGCAAAAAGTATCGAGGTTGATGTAAGTAGAAAAAGTTTACCCCTTGTCTCAAGATATTTACCAATTATTTTTGGATGTAATCACTTCTGTTCATATTGTATTGTTCCTTTTGCAAGAGGATTCGAAAAGAGTAAACCACTGGAAGTTGTTTTAAAAGAGGCTGAAGAAATTTATAATGAAGGAGCAAGAGAAATAGTTCTTGTTGGACAGAATGTTAATGATTATGGAAAAGACCTTGGAATTCAGGACGGTTTTATAAAAGTAATTAAAGAGGTTTCAAAAATTCCTCTTGAAAGAATAAGTTTTTTAACCTCTCACCCCAAAAATTTCAAATTAGAGTGGATTGAAGAGTTATGCGAAGTTAAAAATTTACTCCATCTTTTTCATCTACCACTTCAAAGTGGATCAAATAAAGTATTAAAATTAATGAGAAGGGGATATACAATTGAAGATTACATTAAAATAGTTGAAAAAATAAGAAGTCTTTTTAAAGATGCATCTATTACAACTGATCTTCTTGTTGGCTTTCCTGGAGAAAGTGACGAAGATTTTCTTTTAACAATTGATGCAGTTAAAAAGATTGAATTTGATAGAGCATATATGTTTAGTTATTCAAAAAGACCAAAAACTTTTTCAGAAAAGTTTGAGTGCGAGATTCCAGAAAGTGAAAAATTAAGAAGACTCAACTATCTAATAAAAATTCAAGATGAGATAACTCTTAAAAAATATAGTGAATTCATTGGAAAAGAGGTTGAAGTTTTAATTGAAAATTTAAAAGAGGGTAAAGGAATTGGAAAAGAGAAGGGTGGAAGAGTAACAATTGTTGAAGGAGTAAAGGAGAGCGATTTAGGAAAGATTGTAAAAGTAAAAGTAGAAAGAGTAAACATAAGAGAACTTTTTGGGAAGAGAATTTAGATGAAAATTTTTCCAATAGCTGGAGAGACACTTGGTGTAAGAAGTACATCTGTCTTTGTGCAAACTGAAAATTTAAAAATTCTAATTGATCCTGGTTTTTCAATTCCACAAATAAAAAATCTCTTTCCTCCAACTCCCTATGAATTTAGAGCAGCAGATAAAATAAAAAAAATTCTTAAAGAAAAAGCAATGGAGTGTGATTTAATAATTATAACTCACTATCATATGGATCACTTTTCATATTATGAAGATTTTTATAAAAATAAAATTGTTTTTATAAAAGATCCAGAAAATTATATAAGTGAAAATCAAAAAGAGAGAGCAAAAAAATTATTAAATATTCTTGAAAAAAACTCAAAGAATTTTCATATTGCTAATGGAGAAATAAATTTTGGAAAAACAAAGATAAAATTTTCAAAGATATTTCCACATGGAGTAGATGAGAAAATGGGAGGAGTTATTTCAGTTTTAATTGATGATGGAGAAAAATTGATTTATTCATCTGATATATCAGGTTTCTCAAGTGAAAATTCAGAGAGTTTTGTTATTGATGAAAAACCAGATATTTTAATTTTTGATGGCCCTGTAAGTGAAGTTCTTGATAAAGCAATTAAAAGCACAGAAAAAATATTAAATGAGACAAATATTAAAATATTTATAATGGAGCACCATCCATATAGAGATTTAGATTATAAAGAAAAACTAAAAGAATACTTTTCAATTTTTGAAAAAAGGGGGTTAACTCTTTTAAACTATGCTTTATTTTTGAATAAAGAAG
The DNA here is from genome assembly GCA_030018355.1 of Caldisericia bacterium. NCBI lineage: Bacteria > Pseudomonadati > Caldisericota > Caldisericia > Caldisericia bacterium. The sequence goes on from JASEFN010000002.1 coordinate 87,636, forward strand.
AGATGCTTCTTGAAGGAGAAAGAGAACTCTTTTATGAAAAACCTTTTAGATTTAATAAACCTTTATGGTGAAAAAGAAGTTATTTTAAAAATCTTAAAACTCAATTTATCAAGAAAGAAAAAATGGGAATTAATTAAAAGTGATTTAATACATAAAGAAATCAATAGTTCTTCTTTTGACAAAGAAGAAAAAGAGTTGGAGTTTTATAACAAAAGGGGAATTAACTTTATAACTTTTCTTGATGAAAATTATCCTGAACCTCTCAAAAATATTTATGATCCACCAATAGCACTTTTTTATAAAGGTAAATTAAAAAAAGATTTTATTGGAGTTAGTATTGTTGGAACAAGAAGATGTAGTGATTATGGAAGGTTTGTAAGTGAAGAGTTGTCATCTTATCTTGTGAAATATGGGGTAGTTGTTATAAGTGGTCTTGCTTATGGAATTGATACATATGCACACATAGGAGCCTTAAAAGGTGGAGGAGAAACATATGCAGTTTTAGGAAGTGGGTTAAATATTATTTATCCATCAAAAAATTTGACTCTTTCTAAAAAAATTGAAGAGAATGGAGCATTAATTTCTGAATATTTTCCAGATGAAAAACCAAGGGATTATCATTTTCCAGAGAGAAATAGAATAATTGCAGGTCTATCTAAAGCAGTTGTTCTTGTTGAGGCGCCTATAAAAAGTGGTGCACTGATTACAGTTGATTTTGCAATTGACTTTGGAAGAGAGGTCTTTTCTGTTCCAGGTCAAATAAATAGCGAAAAATCAGAAGGATGTCATAAGATAATAAAAGATGGTGCTAATATTTTATGTAAATATTCTGATATTCTTGAGTTATTAAATATAAAACCAAAAGACACTCCTCTTCCAATTTTAGATGAAGATGAAAAAAGAGTTTTGGAAAAAGTTCCTTATACAATAACATATATTGATGATATAATTGAATCTTCGAAAGATCTTTCTATTCTTGTTTCTCTTGAAAGTAAAGGGTTAATTCAGAGTTTTCCTGGAAATTTTTATATAAGAAAAAGAATAAGATGATAGATAAAATTCTCGATATTTTAATACTTGAAAGAAAAAGAAAATTTGACAATAAATCTGTAATTGGCGGGTTTAATTCATTTTTATTAAATAATATTTCACATCTTGAATTATATGGAATTGATATAAAAAAATTAAAAAAACTTTTAAATGAATATCAAGAGGAAAATTTAGAAAAAAGAAAAAAAATTTATTGGAATATATTTAATGAAATTATAGACTCTATTTTTAAATTAAGAGAAATAGACCTTGATAAGATTCCTCAAATTGGAGAAAAAAGAAAGGAGATTTTAAATAAATTAGGAATTTATAACTCATATGACCTTATTTATTATTTTCCGAGAAAGTACATTGATTTTGGAAAACTTACAAAAATTGTTAATGTAAAAAATGGTGAGTATGCACAAGTTCAAGGAGAAGTTTTGTCAATTGAGAAAAAAAATATAAGAAGCAATCTTTCAATATTAAAAGTTAAATTTTTTGATGGAACTTCAAGTTTATATGGAGTATGGTTTAATCAACCTTATCTTGAAAAATTTTTCAGAAAAGGAAAAAAGTTTTTACTTATGGGCGAAGTTTCATATAATTTTGGTGAATGGCAAATTGAAAACCCTGATTTTGAAGAGATAGAGAGTTTTAAAGATGATTCAAAAGAAAAAATAGTCCCAATATATTCCCAAACAAAAGGACTTACTTCTAAAATTATTTCAAATTGTATAAATGAAGCAATTAAATTAACAGAAAAATTTATATTTGATCCACTTCCAAAAGAGATAATTAAAAAAAGAGAACTTGTACCTTTAAACTTTGCATTAAAAAATATTCACTTTCCTCTTTCAAAGGAGAGTCTAAAAAAGAGTGAGTTTAGATTGAAATATGAAGAACTCTTCCTTTTTCAACTTTTCCTTCAAGTAAGAAAAATGAAGATAAAAGAGAAATTGGGGATGAAATATGAAGTAAAAGAGAGTGATAGAGAAAAATTTATATCTTCACTCCCTTTTAAACTTACAAAAGGACAATTGAAAGTTATAGATGAAATTGAAAGAGATTTAAAAAGTGGGAAGGTAATGAATCGTCTTTTACATGGAGAAGTTGGAAGTGGAAAAACAGTAGTTGCTGCATATTCACTCTATCTTTCTGTTTTAAATAAAACACAAGGAGCAATGATGTCTCCAACAGAAATTCTTGCAATTCAAACTTATAATAATGTTAAAAAATTTTTATCTCCTTTTAATATAAGAGTTGAACTTTTAACCGGAAGCACAAAAAATAAAGACGAAATTAAAAAAAGATTGAAAGAGGGTGAAATAGATATAATTATAGGAACTCATGCTTTAATAGAGGAGGATATTGAATTTAAGAATCTATCTCTTGTTATAGTTGATGAACAACATAGATTTGGTGTTTTGCAGAGAGGTGAGTTAATTAAAAAAGGTCGTTTTCCTCATACACTTGTTTTATCTGCAACTCCAATTCCAAGAACACTTGCACTTACTCTTTATGGAGATCTAGATATATCAACAATAGATGAGCTTCCTCCAGGTAGAAAGCCAGTGAAAACAATTGTGTTTCCAAAAGAAGAAAAAGAAAAAGCATATGAATTTGTAAGAGAAAAATTAAGAGATGGAGAAAAAATTTATGTTGTTTGTCCTTTAATTGAGGAGAGTGAAAAATTAGAGATTTCATCTGTTAAAGAGAAATATGAAGAGTTTAAAGAAATATTTAGAGGAGTAAAAATTGATATTTTACATGGAAGAATGAGGGGAGATGAAAAGGAAGCGAAGATTAAAAATTTTAGAGAGGGTGACACACAAATATTAATTTCAACAAGTGTTATTGAAGTTGGAATTGATGTTCCTGAAGCAAATATTATTCTTGTTGAAGATGCACAAAGATTTGGTCTTTTAACTTTACATCAATTAAGGGGAAGAGTTGGAAGAGGAGATAAGGAGTCATACTGTCTTTTAATTCTTTCAAATTATGATAAAGATTCTCTAAGAAGAGTTAGAGTTTTAGAAAGAACTAATTCTGGTCTTGAAATTTCAGAATGGGATCTAAAATTTAGAGGAACTGGAGAACTTGGTGGAGAAAAACAACATGGAGTTTCAGAGTTTAAAATTGTAAATCTTTTAAGTGAAGAAGATTTTGAGATTTTAAAAATTGCGAGAGAAGATGTTGAGTCTTTTATTAAAAATTATTCACTACTCGATTATCCATATTTATTAAAAGAGTTATCTTTGAGATTCAAAGATTTTAAATTACTTGATATATCATGAGGATAACATCTGGAGTGTTAAGGGGAAGAAAAATTTTAGAGGTTAATGACAGAAGAGTAAGAGAAACTCTTGATATTGTAAGAGAATCACTTTTTAATTCATTAAGAGGACATATTGAAAATAAAGTTTTTTATGATCTATTTGCTGGCTCTGGGGCAGTTGGAATAGAGGCTTTGTCTTGTGGAGCAAGTTTTGCTGTATTTGTAGACAACAATTTTAAATCAATTAAAACAATAATTGAAAATCTTAAGAGTTTAAATTTGATAGATAAAGCAAAAGTTATAAAAAAAGATGTTTTAAGATTTTTAAAAGGAGAAAAAGGTTCTCTTCCTAAAGGAGATTTTATTTTTCTTGATCCACCATATGAATTTGGGCTTGGTGAAAGAGCACTTGAAATAATTTCAATTAGTAATATCATTAAAGATGAAACAATAATAATTTATGAACACTCTAAAAGAGAAAGTTTAAAAACAAGTTTTGAAATAGTAAAAAGTTTGAAAATTGGAGAAACTATTTTAGATTTTTTAATAATAAGGAGAGGAAGCACGAATGGATAAGGAAAAAGGAAAAATTGCGGTTTATCCTGGTAGTTTTGATCCCCCTACTTTGGGACATCTTGATTTAATAAAAAGAGCATCTAAAATTTTTGATAAATTAATTGTTTTGGTTTCAGATAGCAAAAACAAAAATTATATGTTTTCAAAAGAAGAGAGATTTTTAATGGTTAAAGAGATGGTGGAACAGATTGAAAATGTTGAAGTTCAAATGTTGAATGGCCTTTTAATTGATTATCTTAAAGCAAATAAAATAAAATTTGTAATTAGAGGCTTAAGAATTACATCTGACTTTGATTATGAGTTTCAAATGTCTTCATTTAATAAAGTTCTCTATCCTGAAATTGAAACAATTTATATAATGAGTGATAGTAAATATACACTTTTATCTTCAAGTTTAGTTAGAGAATTAATTTTAAATAATGGAGATATAAGCAAATTTGTACCAGAATCTGTTGTAAAATTTATTAAAAGTAGAGGGGTAAAATGAACATATTAGGTTTGTTAAGTAATTTAAAATCTTTAATCGAAAAAGGGAAACCTGTCCCTTTTTCAAATATGGTGATGGTAGATGAGAAAAAACTTTTGTCAATTATTGAAGAGATTGAAAAAAATTTTCCTTCTGAATTTGAAAAGGCAAGAGAGATTTTAAGAAATAAAGAGAGTATTATATCTGAAGCGAGAGAAAGGGCAAAAAAAATAATTGAAAATGCTGAAAATGATAAGAAAAGATTGATTTATGAGTCAGAAATAGTTCTTGAGGCAAAAGAAGAGGCTGAAAGACTTCTTAAAGAGGCAAGAGAGGAAGCAGAAAGAATTAAGAATGAGGGTAAGGAGTTTGTAAAAGAACTCTTGTCAAAAGTTGATAACTACCTTCTTAAGGCAAGAAACATAATTAATGATGGTATAAACGCATTATCGGAGGAAGATTAAATGATAAGTGTAAGAGATCTAAAGAGAGAAACAGGTCTTAAAAAAAAGGTTTCTCTCGAACTTACTTTTAATGAAATTGAAGGTTTTAAAATTTTGTCTCCGGTTCTTGTTGATATAGAAATAGAAAATATTGGTATGGGATTTACTGTAAAAGGAAATTTTGAAGTGACTGTTGAACTACAATGCAGAAGATGTCTTAAATTTTTTCCATATAAACTTGTTGCAGAAATTGACGAAATTTATACAACAAAAAGAGAAGAGATTCAACCAAAAAAGTTGTTAAATCGTGATGAACTCTCAACATTTTTGTTTAATGGAGAGGAGATAAATATTAAAGAAGCAATAAGGCAAAACATAATTGTTTTAATCCCTCCATATCCACTTTGCAAAGATGATTGTAAAGGTTTGTGTCCAATTTGTGGTAAAGATTTAAACGAAGGATTTTGTGAGCACATTGAATTTCTTGAAAAAGAAGATATTGAGGAAAACCCATTCTATAAACTTTATTTAAAACTTTATGAAGATAATAAAAAGCGTTCTCACGGAAATAAAAAAAAGAAAATTTGAATTATTCAAATTTTTCTTAAGATTTTTCATCTCTTTTTTAATTGGAGGAATTATTGTATATTTTGTTTTCATTTTTATAAAAAATTCATCTTATGTAAATAAAGATTTATTTAAAAATATTTTTGATGAAATAAAAAAGCATCTTGAAACCTATTTTCTTCCTTATACTCAAAAAGGAATTTTTGGGAGAATTTTCTTTATATTTTTAAACAATTTTAGAGTTGTTGTTGTGGCTGGCATATTAAGTTTTATTACTTTTGGAATCTTTTCAGAAATTGTTGCATATATAAATGGATTTTTAGTTGGTGCTGTTGTATTCTCTCTTCCTTTAATATTTGAGAAGGCAAATCCTATTTCAGTTTTTTTATTTGGCATAGCGCCTCATGGAATTTTTGAAATTTTTGCTTTTCTTCTCTCTTTGACTTTTGCTCACTCTCTCTCACCTACTAAAGATGGAATAAAATCTATTGATTTGTATTTAAAATCATATATTATTGTAATTCCTCTTCTTTTTATTGCATCAATAATAGAGGTTACTTTTACGCCTTTTCTTTTATCATTGTTTTTACTTAAAAATATTTAAAATTTATTACCAACCAGGATTTATATTCCCTTCTTTCTCAATAAATGGAAGCCAAACAAGAGAGAAAAATCTTATATTTATCTCTGTTTTTGATGGTTTTAAAATAATTTTCTCAAAACTCTCTTTTGATGGATCTAATCGTTCTTCAATTTTTTGAATCTCTATCTGAAACTCTTTTTCGAGTTCCTTTAATTCACTTTCATATTTTTGAACTGTCTCCTCTGCTCTCTTTATATCTTCCTCTTCTTTCATTATTCTTGTTGCATCCCTTGCTGCAGTTGTTGCTCTTCCTATATTTCCAACTCCTGTGATTTTTCTACCAAGTATTGCGCCAAGAATTGTTGCACCAAATGAAATTGTAGTTTGTAGTTTTCTCTGCTGAAGTTGATCCTTTTCTCTATCAAGAATTTGTAATGCTTTTCTATATTTTTCTTCTATTGACTTTAACTTTTCTTCATAATTTTTGATTATCTTCTCTTTTTCTTCTTCTCTTTTATCTCTTGATAATTCAACAAGTCTTATTTTAAATTCACTTTCACTTTCATTTGGTTTTGAGTAAATTTTATAGGTTGGACTTTTATAAATTTCAAGATTTATATTATTCCTTATATGATTTATAAACTCTTTTTTCCAAGTATCATAATTTTTTGGATTAAAAGCTTGTTTAGGTAAGTTTTCAAAAAAGGCTTCTGATTCTGGTTTTGAAGAGAGTTCATTTAAGTTAATATTTAATTCAAATGAATTTGAAAAATCAACTGGAATTGGTGCGTCTTTTATTTCTGCTGCCAGAATTTTTTCAACATTATAATCTAATCCCTTTTTTGAGTCACTAAAATTAACAATTGCACTTCCTAAAACGAAGGGTTTATAAATTAATTTAGATGATTCTGAGATTATTTTTTTTAGAGTTTAAAAAATATTGAGTTATTGTTGGTGGAACAATAGGAATTTCTTTTTTAATCTCCTCTTTTTGAATTACATTTTTTATTTCAAAAGGCATTTTATACTCTTTTTTGGTTTCAAAAGCACCCTCTTTTATTTTAGAGGACATTAAAATTTTTATGTGATCTTTTGTCAAAGGCCCTCTTAAATATGATAAAACATGTCTTGTTTCAAAAATAATTGGTTCATTTTCATGAATATTATTCATAATAAAAATTCTTTTTCCTAAAGAAGATATAACTTTATCAAAAAACTTTCTATCAAATTTTAAATTTATATTTTGCGATGCAATGTCTAAACCTTCTAAAACTTTTTCCTTGTCTCTTTCTGTCTGGAGTCTTCCAATAAACCATGTACCAATGTTTGATAAACCTTTATAATCAATATCAACTGGATTTTGTGTTGAAAGGAGAATTCCAACTCCAAAAGCACGTGCCTGTTTTAAAAGAGTAAGAAGAGGCTTTTTTGATGGAGGATTTGCAATTGGTGGAAAGTATCCAAAAATTTCATCCATATATATTAATGCTCTTAAATGATTTGTTCCAGATAAAGTTCTTACCCATGAGAGTATTTCATTAAATAAAAGCGAGACAAAAAACATTCTCTCTTTCTCATTTAAATGTGCTAAATAAAAAATAGAAATTCTTGGTTTTCCATTTTCTGAATAAAGTATCTTATTTATTTCAAGTGGAACTCCTTCAAACCATAGATTAAAAGATGGAGATGCAATAAGATTGTTTAATGCAAGAGATAAGTTGTATCTTTCTTTTGATGGATAAAAATTTTCAATATCCATAACTCCAATTTTTTTAATAACTGGATTTTGAATTTCATGAATAAGTGTTTCTATGGATAAACTTTTATTTTCTTTCCAATAATTTTCTATTAATTTTGAAATTAAAATGTGATCTCTTGATTTTAATGGATCTCCTTCTATTCCAATCAAACTTAATAAACTTGATGTTATCGAAAAAATTTTATCACTTAAAAGCTCCTCATCCTCCAAAATTTCTTTTGGAGGAGATGCAAAAGATTTTAATATTGAGACTGGAATCCCTGCTTTGCTTCCAGGAGTAAAAATAACAATGTCAACAGATTCTTTTAATTTTTTAATTCTCTCTTTACTTTGACCCCATTTTTTAATTCCTTCTTCCCAAATTTTAGAAACCTCTTTTGCATACTCTTCTTTTGTTAATCCTTTTTTTGCAGCTTCTTCTTCATTTATCCATGGCAAAAATTCTTCAGGTGACAAATTTTCAAAAAGTAGAGCAATATTTGCAAGATCGCCTTTTGGATCAATTAGAATAGATGGTATATTATCAATAGCTGCCTCTTCTAAAATTCCAATACACAAACCAGTTTTCCCGCTTCCAGTCATTCCAATGCAAATACCATGTGTTAAAAGATCTTTGGAATCATACAATATTATTTCATCGAATACCTCATTTTTTTCTATGTCATACTTTTTCCCAAGATAAAAATATCCTAATTTTTCAAAATCAACCACTATTTCACCTCCTTTTAATTATAATTATAAAGCATTGTAAAAATGATTTTTATTTAATATAATTTTAATGGTTAATTTTCTCTTTAAAAAAAGGAGGGATTTATGAGCAAAATCCTTGTAACAGGAGCAACAGGACAAATTGGTTCAGAACTTACTTTATATTTAAGAGAAATTTTTGGAAGTGAAAATGTCATTGCAGCGGGTCATAAGAGAGAGCCAAGCAAAGAATTAAAAGAGTCAGGACCATTTATTTTTTTAGATACACAAAATTATGAAGATATTGAGAGAGTGGTAAAAAATTTTCAGATAGACACAATTTATCACTTATCAGCAATTTTATCAGCAAAAGGAGAAGAATCGCCAATGTCATGTTGGAATGTTAATATGAATTCTCTTATTAATGTTCTTGAAATTGGAAGAAATTATAAATGTAAAATTTTTTATCCATCATCTATTGCTGTATTTGGTCCTTCATCTCCTAAGGAAAACACACCACAAGAAACAATAATTAGACCAACAACTATGTATGGAATTACTAAACTTACTGGAGAATTGTTATGTGAATATTATTATAATAAATATGGAGTTGATACAAGAGGAGTTAGATACCCTGGACTCATTTCATATGTTACACCACCTGGGGGAGGGACAACAGATTATGCAGTTGAAATTTTTTATGAAGCAATAAAAAATAAGAGATATAAATGTTTCCTTAAGGAAGATACATATCTTCCTATGATGTATATGCCAGATGCAATAAAAGCAGCAGTTGATTTAATGGAGGCAGATTCAAAAAAATTGATTCATAGAGCATCTTATAATATTCAAAGTATGAGTTTTTCTCCAAAAGAACTATATTTAGAAATAAAAAAATATATCCCTGAATTTGAAATTGAATATGAGATTAATCCTATTAAACAATGTATTGCTGATTCATGGCCTAAATCTATTGATTCAACATGTGCAAAAGAAGAGTGGGGTTTTAATCCAAAGTATTCTTTTCAAGATATGGTGAAGGATATGATTGAAAAATTAACCAAAAAACTTTTAGGAGGTGATTATGCCATTAAATAAATTAAAAAAGTCTTTGGAAGAGAAAATAAAAGAGATTGATGAAAAGGGAATAGTTAAAAGGAAAGAGAGTATAATTCAAGATATTAAAAAGTGTGATGGGGTTAAAGGAAATAGATATATTTTAAAAGGAGAAGAGGATAAAGAATATATCAGAATGAACTCAAATTCATATCTTGCACTTCATCTAAATGAAAGAGTTAAACAAAAGGAAGAGGAAGCAATTAAAAAATTTGGTGTTGGGCCAGGAGCAGTAAGATTTATAAGTGGAACATATGAACCTCATAAAGTACTTGAAGAAAAAGTTGCAAGATTTCATTCAAGGGAAGACGCGATAATTTTTAGTTCTGCATATGGTTGTGTTGTTGGAACTCTATTTTCTCTTATAGATGAAGAGACTTATGTTATAAGTGATGAGTTGAATCATAATTGTATAATAAATGGAATAAGATTATCTAAGCCAAAAGATAAAGATATTTATAAACATTTAGATTATAAAGAGTGCGAAGAAAAAATAAAAGAGAAAATTGGAAAAGCAAAAAAAGTTTTAATAATTACTGACGGAGTTTTTAGTATGAGAGGAGACTACGCTCCACTTGATAAACTACAAGAAATAGCAAATAAATATGATAAAGATTTTGATGAAGGCGTAATTCTTATTGTAGATGATTCTCATGGAGTTGGAATTTTTGGAGAGAGTGGCAGAGGAACTGAGGAGGTGCTTAATACAAAAGTTGATATATTAATTGGAACTTTTGGAAAAGCATTTGGAGTAAATGGTGGATATCTTGTATCAGATAAAATTATTGTTGACTATTTAAGAGAAAAAGCACCTTTTTATATTTATACAAATCCAATAACTCCAGGAGAAGCAAATGCAATAATTGAATCAATAAATATAATTGATAGCGAAGAAGGAAAAGGAATGATAAGATATGTTAGAGAACTTGCAAAAAAATTTAGAGATGGAATAGTTTCTCTTGGACTTGAAACAACTATAAGTGAACATCCTATTGTTCCTCTTATAATAAGAGACACAGAAAAAACGAAAAATCTTGTTAAATATTTAAGGGAAAACGGAGTTTTATCTACTGGTTTAAACTATCCAATAGTTCCAAAAGGAGAAGAATTAATTAGATTTCAAGTAACTTATGAGCATACAGAATATGATATAAATTATGTTTTAGGAGTTATAAAAAACTTCTTCCAAAAATAAAAATTATTTTTATGATTTTAATTTACATTTTAATTTCAACTATAATTGTTAGTTTAATCTCTTTAATTGGTATATTTTTTATAAATAAAAAAATTGAATATTTGGAAAAAACAAGTTTTTATCTTGTAAGTTTTTCAACTGGTGCCTTACTTACTGGTGCAATTCTTCATCTTATTCCTGAATCTCTTAATGAAAACACAAATTCTATTTACTCAATTGTTTTTGGAATTTTTCTATTTTTCATCCTTGAAACATTTTTAAAATGGAGACATTGCCATGAATTTGGTTGTGAAGAACACACTTTTATACCAATCAATTTACTTGGTGATTCTCTTCATAATTTTATCGATGGAGTTATAATTTCTTCAAGTTATCTTGTTAATTTTAAACTTGGAATAATTTCGACTCTTAACATTATTTTTCACGAAGTGCCTCAAGAGTTAGGAGATTATGGAGTTTTAATTTTTGGTGGACTTACGCCAAAAAGGGCTCTTAAACTAAACTTTATTGTTGCTTTGACATCAATTTTAGGAGGAGTTTTTGGATTTTATTTGTTAGAAAAATTTGAGGATTTAATTCCATATGTTATAGGTTTAACTGCTGGAAATTTTTTATATCTTTCACTTACAGATTTAATTCCTGAACTTCATAAAAAGGTTTCTATAAAAAATAATATTGAAAAAACTGTATTTATTTTAATTGGTATATTAATTATGATTTTATTTAAAATTTTCTTTGAATAGTTTTTTAGATTGAAGATATTTTATAAACTCAAATGTTATTGCAGGAAGGAAAGAGAAGGGGAAATATTCAAAAAAGATAGGTTTTAGAGGAGTTAAAGAAAAAACTTTATCAAAAATTGGAACATAAATTATTAAAAGAGATAAAGCAATAGAAATAAAAACAGAATAATTTAAAAATTTATTATTAAATATATTTTTTAATTTTATAGGTTTAAATTCAGTTTTATTTGCATATGCTCTTATTAATTCAGCAATTATTAAAGTTATAAGTGCCCCTGTTTGTGCTTGTTCCAAAGTTCCACCACTTTTTAAAATATTTATAAAAGTAAAAAGCGTAATAAGAGCCTCAACAAGAGCACTTGCTAAAATTCCAATTAAATTACCCCTATTTAAAATTTTTTCATTTGGTTTTCTTGGTGGTAAATCCATAATCCCCTCCTCTTCTGGTTCAACACCAAGAGCAAGAGCAGGAAATGCATCTGAGATTAAATTTAGATAAAGAAGATGAATTGGTTTAAAAGGAATTGGTAAATTCATAATTGTTGCAAATAGAATAATTAATACTTCACCAATATTACAACTCAATAGAAACATAACCACCTTTTTAATGTTTGAATATATTCTTCTTCCCTCTCTTATTGCCTCAACAATTGTTGCAAAATTATCATCTGTTAAAACGATATCTGATGCCTCTTTTGAAACATCAGTTCCAGTTATTCCCATTGCTATTCCAACATCTGCTTTTTTTAATGCTAATGCATCATTTATTCCATCGCCTGTTACAGCAACTTTTTCTCCCAGATTTTTTAACTCCTCTACAATTTTAAGTTTTGTATGAGGTGAAACTCTTGCAAAAACATTTTTCTTATTAATAATTTCAATTAAATTTTCTTCATTATTTAATTCTTTTTCATCAATTGCCTCATTATCATCATTAATTATTTTTAATTTTTTACCAATACTAATTGCTGTAATTTTATGGTCTCCTGTAACCATCTTTACTTTAATTCCTGCTCTTTTTGAGTTCTCTATTGCTTTATAAACCTCTTCTCTTGGAGAATCTTCCATAGCAATTAAACCTAAAAATATAAGATCTTTTTCATAATCTTCCCTCTTTTCATTTACCAATCTTTTATATGCAACACCTAAAACTCTTAATCCCTCTTTTCCCATCTTTTCATTTTCTATTAAAATATCATTAATAATTTCTTCTATTGGTTTAATTTCAATTCCATCATGATAAAATTCACATCTATTTAGTAAAATTTCAGGAGCACCTTTTGTAAAGACATATTTATTTTCTCCATCACTATTTATTGTTGACATAAGTTTTCTATCTGAATCAAACTGAATTTCATCAATTCTAATAAAGCGTTTCTCTAAATCTTCTTTTACAAAACCATTTTTAACTGCATGCTTTAAGAGAGCAACTTCTGTTGGATCACCAAAATCTCTTTCTCCCTCTTGAATTTTTGCATCATTACATAAAACAATTGCAAGATAAAAAAAATCTTTTGGACCTAAAATAACTTCTTTTACTACATTTAATTCATTTTTTGTAAGAGTTCCAGTTTTATCTGAAAGGATTGTTGTAACAGAACCAAGTGTTTCAACAGAAGAAAGATTTCTTACAATTGCTTTTTTTATTGCCATTGCTTTTACTCCAAGAGCAAGAACAATAGTTACTACTGCAGGAAGACCTTCTGGAACTGCAGCAACTGCAAGAGCGACTGCTGTCATAAATGAAGTTATAAATGGAAGTCCCCTTATAACTGATAAAACAAAAATTCCAAGACAAGCCAATAGAAATAGTTGTCCTAAACTTTTTCCAAGTTGATCAAGTTTTATTTCAAGAGGAGTTTTTTCTTCTTCAATCTCTTCAAGAATTTTTCCAATTTTTCCAATTTCAGTGTTAACCCCTGTTGCAAAAACCACACCCTTTCCTCTTCCATATACAACTGTTGACCCAGAAAATACAATATTTTTTCTATCATGTATAGGTAAATCATCTTTTTCAATTTCTTCTTGAGTTTTATCAACTGGAAATGATTCACCAGTTAAAAAGGCTTCCTCAACCCTTAAATTTTTTTGTTCTATAACTCTTAAATCTGCACCAACTTTATCTCCTGTTTCCAACACAACAATGTCTCCAGGGACAATTTCTCTTGTTTTTATTTGAATAATTTTTCCATCTCTTATAACTTTTGAAGTTGGTGAAGAAAGTTCTTTAAGTGCTTTTAAACTTTTTTCTGCATTTATCTCTTGATAAATTCCTATAAAAGCATTAATAATAACAATTGCAATTATTGCTAAACTATCAATTAATTCACCTAAAATTAAAGAGATTATGGCAGAAAAAATTAAAATTAAAACAAGAAAATTTTTAATCTGATAATACAACCTTACAAATATTGATTTTGGTTTTTTAGGTGGTATTTCATTAAATCCATAAATCTTAAGCCTCTCCTTTGCCTCTTCTTGTGATAAACCAAACTCAAAATCTGTTTTTAAAATTGATTTAATCTCTTCTTTTTTAAGTTTCCATATCTTTTCCAAAATAACCTCCGACTTTTAATATTTTATCAAATTTTTGGTATTATTAAATTTGATGAATATTTTATTAAAGATTTTAGTTTTATTTATTTTTTATATTTATGGTTCAATACCTTTTGGTCTTATTTTTGTTAAAAAGACAAAAGGGGTAGATATTAGGAAAGTTGGTAGTGGCAATATTGGTGCAACAAATGTTTTAAGAGTAGCAGGTTTTTCAGTTGCACTTTTCTCTGGTCTTTTTGATTTATCAAAAGGTCTAATACCAGTTCTTATATGTAAATATATTTTTCATTTTGAGCCAATTTTTCTATTTTTATCAGGTTTTTCTGGTGTTTTAGGACATGATTTTTCTATTTTTTTAAAATTTAAAGGTGGAAAAGGTATAGCATCTTCTCTCGGAATGATTATTGGCTTGAACCCAGTTGTTGCAATGATCGAAATTTTTATTTTTATAATAACCTTAATAGTTAAAAGAATTGTTTCAATTTCATCAATTGTTTCTCTTATTACACTTCCATTTGTTTTCCTTATTTTTAAAAATTTTGAATACTCAACTCTCTCAATTTTATTATCAATTTTAGGAATTTTAAGACACAAAGATAATATCGAAAGAATTATTTTTGGAGTAGAGTCAAAATTTGGTGAAAAAGAGAAAATAAGAGAGACAAAAATATTTAGTGCTGATTTTGAAAATATTGATGAAATAAAAAAATTTCTTGAAAATGGTGGAATTGGAATAATTCCAACTGATACAGTTTATGGATTGTGTTGTAATGCTTTGAATAAAGATGCAATAAAAAGAGTATATAAAATTAAAAAAAGAGATCTTAGTAAACCCCTTGTTCTTTTTGTGAAAGATGAAAAAGAAATTGAAAGATATGGAGTTGTTGATGAATCAAGTAGAAAAATAATAGAAAAGTTTATTCCAGGAGAAACAACAATTGTTTTAAAGAAAAAAGATCCAAATTTTTCAATTTCATTAAAAAAATTTGATACTTTAGGATTTAGAATCCCAAAGAGCGAATTTATTATAAATCTCTTGAAATCCCTTGATTTTCCACTTGCCACAACAAGTGCAAATATTTCAGGTGAAAAAACACCAACAAATTTAGATGGTTTAAAAAGAATTTTTAATGGAGTTGTTGATTTTATTGTAGATGGAGGAGAGTTAGGAGGAGTTCCATCAACTGTTGTTGAAGTTGTTGATGGAAATATAAATGTTTTAAGAGAAGGAAAAATAAAAAAGGAAGAAATTATAAATATTTTAAAGGAGTGAGTTTATGAAAATAGCAATTGGATCAGATCATGCTGGTTTTGAGTTAAAAGAGGAGATAAAAAAATATCTTTGCACTGAACATGACACAATAGATGTAGGAACAAATTCAACAGAATCAACAGATTACCCTGATTTTGCAAAAAAGGTTTGTGATCTAATTTTAAAAAAAGAGGTTGATTTAGGAATTCTTATATGCGGCACAGGAATAGGCATGAGTATAACAGCAAATAAATTTAAAGGTATCTATGCAGCGCTTTGTTATGATAAAAATACTGCTAGTTTATCAAGAAGACACAATAACGCAAATGTTTTATGTATTGGAGGAAGAACCACAAAAAAAGAGGATGCAATTGAGATTGTAAAAACATTTTTAGAGGAGAGTTTTGAGGGTGAAAGACATGAGAGAAGATTAAATAAGATAAAAGATATTGAAGAAAAAAATTTTAAATAGAGGTAGTCTATGATTTGTGATATATGTCATAAAAGAGAAGCAGATTATACAATAACAAGAATTGTTGATGGAGAAAAGAAAGTAATTCATATTTGTGAAGAGTGTGCAAGAGAACATGGGTATATAAAAGATGAATTTTCTTTCTTTTCTCCATTTGACTCCTTTTTTGAAGATGAGTTTTCAAAATTTTTCTCAGCACCAAGAGAAAGTGCAATAACTTATGAATTTACTGGTGAAGCAGAAGAGGTTATTTTAGAATCACAAAATATTGCAACTGAACTTGGAGAAGAGGAAATTAAAACTGAACACCTTCTTCTTGCTCTTTTAAAAAGAAGTGATTATGTAAAAAATCTTCTTTTTGATTTAAATTTTGATCTTAAAGAAATTGAGACAGAAGTTCTTTCAACTATGAAAAAGAAAGATAGAAAACCAAAAGAGATATCTTTATCTCCTAGGGTTAAAAGGGTTATTGATCTTGCACAAAAAGAAGCAAGTGGACTTGGAAGTGAATATATCGGACCAGAACACCTTCTTCTTGGTTTAATTGATGAAGGAGAGGGTGTTGCTGCAAAAATTTTAAAAGAAAAAGGTTTAAACAGAGATAAAATAATTTCTTATCTTGAGAAAAAAGAAAGAAAAGTAAAAGAGAAAAGACAAACCAAAACACCAACACTTGATCAATTTTCAAGAGATCTTACTCAACTTGCTCGTGAAGGTAAACTTGATCCTGTCATTGGTAGAGAAAAAGAGATAGCAAGAACTTTAAGAATATTGTCAAGAAGAACAAAAAACAATCCAGTTCTTATTGGTGAACCAGGAGTTGGAAAAACAGCAATTGTTGAGGGAATTGCTCAAAGAATAGTCCAAGGAAGAGTTCCAGATATTTTAAAGGACAAAAGAGTTGTTGCATTAGATATTCCTGCTATTGTTGCTGGCACTAAATATAGAGGAGAATTTGAAGAGAGGTTAAAAAAGATAGTTGATGAAATAAGAGAATCACGAGGAGAGATTATTGTTTTTATTGATGAACTTCATACAGTTGTTGGAGCAGGTGGAGCAGAAGGTGCAGTTGATGCATCAAATATACTTAAACCTCCACTTGCAAGAGGAGAACTTCAATGTATTGGCGCAACAACTATAAATGAATATAGAAAATATATTGAGAAAGATCCTGCTCTTGAAAGAAGATTTCAACCAGTTTTAGTTTCTGAACCAACCGTTGAGGAGACAATTGAAATTTTAAAAGGTTTAAGAGATAAATATGAAGCACATCATGGAGTTAAGATTACAGATGAAGCAATAGTTCAAGCAGCCATTTTAGCAGATAAATATATAACAGATAGATTTTTACCAGATAAAGCAATTGATTTAATTGATGAGGCAGCTTCAAAGGTTAAATTTGATGTTAAAAAAGAACCTGACGAACTTAAAAAACTTGAAGATGAATTAAAGAAAGTTATAAGAGAAAAAGAGGCTAAGATTAAAACTGAAGATTATGAAAAAGCAGCAAAACTTAAAAAACTTGAAGATGAATTAAAAAAGAAAATCGAAGATTTAAAGAAAAAGTGGGATAAAGAAAAAGGATCATCAGTTCCAGTTGTAACTCAAGAGGATATTGCTCAAGTTGTCTCAGAGTGGACTAATATTCCTGTAACAAAACTCGTTGAAGAGGAGATCAGCAAATTAAAGAGAATGGAGGAGCACTTACACAAAAGAATTATTGGACAAGATGAAGCAATAAAAGCAGTTTCAGAAGCAATAAGAAGAGCAAGAGCAGGACTTAAAGATCCAAATAAACCAATTGGTTCATTTTTGTTTTTAGGTCCTACTGGTGTAGGAAAAACAGAACTTGCAAAAACTCTTGCAGAATTTCTTTTTGGAGATGAGAATGCGATGATAAGATTAGATATGAGTGAATTTATGGAAAAACATACTGTTTCTAAATTAATTGGAGCGCCTCCTGGTTATGTTGGTTTTGAAGAAGGAGGTCAACTTACTGAGGCAGTAAGAAGAAGACCGTATTCTGTTATACTTCTTGATGAAATTGAAAAAGCACATCCTGATGTATTTAACATACTTTTACAGATCTTAGATGACGGAAGATTGACTGATTCAAAAGGAAGAACAGTTGATTTCAAAAATACAATAATAATTATGACTTCTAATCTTGGAAGTGATATTCTTTTGAAAGTTGATCCAAATGACAAAGAGAATTTTGAGAAAGCAAAAAAAGAAGTTTTAGAACTTCTTAAATATAAGTTTAGACCAGAATTTTTAAATAGAATTGATGAAATAATTGTTTTTCATAAATTAACAAAAGATCAAATTAAAGAAATAGTTAATCTTTTGATTGAAAGAGTTAGAAAAACACTTATGTCTCAAGGAATTGATTTAAAACTCACAGACAGAGCAACTGAAAAAATTGCTGAAATTGGATTTGATCCAATTTTTGGTGCAAGACCATTAAGAAGAACAATTCAAAGAGAGATTGAAAATGAAATTGCAAAAAGATTGCTTGATAAAGAATTTGAAAAAGGTGATACAATAATAGTTGATTTTGAAAATGATAAGTTTATTTTTAAGAAGGAGGTAAAAGAGTGAGAGAACTTTTATTATTCATTCAACTCATTGTATGTTTAGTTACTATTCTTTCAATTATGTTTCAAACACCAAAAGGAGCAGGATTAGGAGCAATTTCTGGTGGTGCACACCTATTTCATCTTCAAAAAAGGAAAGACGCAATCTTAAGTAAAATTGCACTTGTTGGCGCAATTGCTTTTGGAATTCTCTCCTTGACTTTAACAATTTTAGGGGTATAATTTTTATTTTGATGCCGGGATGGCGGAATTGGCAGACGCGTACGTTTGAGGTGCGTATGGGGAGACCCGTCCGGGTTCAAGTCCCGGTCCCGGCACCAAAATCATAAATTTTCTAATATAAATTTTTTCCAATTTTTCAACATATCTAAATAAATTTTCTTTATTATTTGTATAAAATTTTAATTTTGTTATAATTAGATTAATGAATAAAATTAACGAATCAATAGTTCATATTTTTGATAATTTAGAAAATCATGTCTCATTTATTTTGGAAAATGAAAAGATAAAATCTATCAGTAAAAATTTTTATAAAATTTTAAATTTCAAAGAGGAAGAATTGATTGGGAAAGAGATAAAAGAATTTTTTTTAGATGAAAAAGAATATTTAGAATTTAAAAAGAATATGACAATAAATGAACAGAAAATTTTTAAAATTAAATTAAAAGATAAAAGTGGTAATGTTAAAACTTTTAAAAGTGTATTAGTTAATCTTGAAATTAATAAGAATTTATTGATTTTATATGATATTTCTGAAAAGATTAAAAAAGAAACTTTAAACAAAATTCTTTATGAGATATCAAATTTAGCCTTTAGAGTAAAAAATCTTCAAGAGTTATTGGAAGAGATTCATAAGTTGTTAAAAGAGTATATTTATGCAGAAAATTTTTATATTTCTTTAATAGATGAGAGTGGAGATTATATCTATTTTCCATATTTCGTTGATTTAAAAGATGAGAAACCCACACCAAGAAAAAGAAGAGGCGGAATCACAGAATATATTTTAGAAAGAGGCGAGCCAACTCTTTTAAAAAGAGAAGAAATAGAAAAATTGAGAGAAGAGGGAAAACTTATTTTTTATGGAACATGTCCTGAATATTATATAGGTGCTCCCCTAAGAGTTTTCGATAAATTAATTGGAGTTATAGCACTTCAAAGTTATGATAAAGATATAACTTATGATGAAGATGATTTAAATTTAATCTCATTTTTAAGTAAGCAAATTTCTTATGTAATTGAAAGATTAAAAAGTGAAAATGAAAGAACTTCATTAATTAAAAACATTAAAGGTTTTGTTTTTACAATAACACTTGAAAGAGAAAAAATAAAAATAATTGAAATTGAAGGAAATTTTGAAGAAATTACTGGTTATAAAAAAGATGAAATTTTAAAAGAAAGGAATGACCTCAAATCTTTAATTCATAAAGAAGATTATGAAAAAATTAAAAAATTATTTTTAGATGTTTATGAATTAAAAGATAAGACCTTAACTGAAATTTTTAGAATAATTACTAAAAGTGGTGAAATAAAATGGGTAAGCATAAATTTATCAATTTTAAAAATTGAAATTCCTGAAGTCAAGATAGTTCAAGGTATTATAACTGATATAACAGAAAGTATAAAAACAAAAGAAAAATTTTTTGAGACAGAGGCAAAATATAAGAGAATTCTTGATAATTCAAGAGACATTATTTTTAGATATGCTTTTTATCCAAAAAAAGGTTTTGAGTATATTAATAATATTGTAACTGAAATTACAGGTTATACTCCAGAAGAGCATTACAATGATCCTGATTTATTTTTTAAAATAGTTCATCCTGAAGATAAAATTTTACTCCAAAAAATTATATCAGGCGAGATAAAAGACCCCATTGTTTTAAGATTTATAAGAAAAGATGGAAAAATAGTTTATTTAGAACAAAATAATTGGTTTATTAAAGATAAAAATGGAAATGTAGTTGCTATAGAGGGAATATTTAGAAATGTAACAAAAAGAAAAGTCCTTGAGGAGAGTCTAAAAGAAAGCGAGAAAAGATTTAGAACCCTTTTTGAAAATGCTCCACTTGGTATTACATTAACTAGTAAAAACGGTGAAATTTTATATTGTAATCCAAAATATGAAGAGATCATGGGTTATAAAGTTGATGAACTAAAAAATAAAACTTGGATGGAGTTAACATATCCAGAAGATATAAAAGAAGATTTAGAAAAATTTAATAAATTAATAAAAGGAGAGTTATATTCTTATTCAGTTGAAAAAAGAGCAATTAGAAAAGATGGAAAAGTAATTTGGATAAATCTTAAAGTTGTTAGAGTAGATGATGAAAAAGGAGATTTCCTTTATGAAATTGCTATGATAGAAGATATAACAGAAAAGAAAATGTTAGAGAAAGCAGTTCAGGAAAGCATGAAAAGATTTAGAACCCTTTTTGAAAAATCACCTGTTGGTATAACAATGAGTGATATAGACGGAAAGATTATCGCATCAAATGAAGCATATTTAAAAATAATTGGATATAGTTTAGATGAAATAAAAAAGGTTTCTTGGAAAGAATATACATATCCAGAAGATATAGATAAAGATTGGAATTTATTTAAAAAATTAATAAATAGAGAAATTGACTCATATTCTATTGAAAAAAGATATATAAGAAAAGATGGAGAAATTATATATGCAAGATTAAATTGTGCAGCAGTTTTTGATGAGAATGGTGAATTTCAATTTGAATTTGCAATAATTGAAGATATAACCGAAGAAAAAAAGTTGAAACATGAAATTGAAGAAAGTAGAGAAAAACTCGCAAGATCTCTTGAAAATATTTTAAATCTAATAACAAAAATAACAGAAATAAAAGATCCCTATACTTTAGGTCATCAAAGAAGAGTTGCCCTTCTTGCAACAAAAATCGCAAAAAAGATGAATTTACCAGAAGAAACAATTGAAAAAATAAGAATTGCATCATTTTTACATGATATTGGAAAATTAACACTTCCAGTTGAAGTTTTAAATAAAGGTGGAAAACTCTCAGAAAATGAATTTTCACTTATAAAAGAGCACTCTAAAAATGGATATGAAATAATTAAAAAAATTGAAAATTTTATACCAATAGCAGAAATAGTTCTTCAACATCATGAAAGGTTAAATGGTTCAGGATATCCTTTTGGTTTAAAAGATGATGAAATTCTTCTTGAAGCAAGAATAATTGCTGTTTGTGATGTTTTTGAAGCAATGACTTCACATAGACCATATAGACCAGCATATAGTGTGGAGGATGCTTTAAAAGAGTTAAAAAATTATAAAGGAATTTTATATGACCCTCAAGTTGTTAATGCTTTAGAAGAGTTAATTTTAAATAATGAAATAAACATAAAATTTTTAAATGGAAAAAATAAATCTTAAATGCAACAAGTGTAGCAAAATTTATAAAGAGGAAGATAAAAAGGTTATTTGTGATTGTGGTGGTTTTTTAGATTTGCAATTCGATGTTGAATTTAAAATTAATCTTATTGATACAAAAAAATTTTGCCTCCTTAGATACAAAAATTTTTTACCAATTAAAGACGAAAAAAATATAGTGTCTTTTAATGAAGGTTTTACACCATTAATAAAATTAAATATAGAGGAGAATGAAATATATTTTAAACTCGATTTTTTATTTCCTACAGGTTCGTTTAAAGATAGAGGTTCAGTTGTTTTGATAAGTAAAATTAAGGAACTTGGTATAAAAAGAGTTGTGGAAGATTCTTCTGGAAATGCTGGAGCATCAATTGCATCCTATTGTGCGCTTGGGGGCATTGAGTGTGATATTTTTGTTCCAGAAAGTGCTTCAAAAAATAAAATAAACCAAATAAAGATTTTTGGAGCAAATTTACATATTTTACCTTTATCAAGAGAAGAAGTTCATATTGAAGCAAGAAAATTTGCAAAAGATTTTTATTATGCGAGTCACTTTTTAAATCCCTATTTTTTGCAAGGAACAAAGACAATTATTTATGAGATTTTTGAACAACTTGAATTTTCTCTTCCTGATTCAATTGTAATTCCAGTTGGAAACGGATCTCTTCTTCTTGGAATTTATAAAGGTTTACAAGATTTAAAGAGAGGTAAACTTTTAGATAGATTTCCAAAACTTATTTGTGTTCAAGCAGAAAATTGTGCTCCTATTTATGAATCTTATAAAAATAAAAGTTTTGAAATTCAAAAATTTGAAAAAAGAGAAACAGTTGCAGAAGGAATTGCAATAGCAAATCCATTAAGAGGAAAAGAGATTTTAAATGCAATTTATGAGACTTCTGGTGAGGTAATTACTGTTAATGAAAAAGAAATTTTATTATCACAAAAAGAACTTGCTAAAAAAGGTATTTTTGTTGAGCCCACATCAGCAGTTCAGTATGCAGGATTAAAAAAGTATATTAAATATTTAAATAAAAAAGAGAAAATCATTTGTGTTTTAACAGGAAGTGGTCTAAAATCTTTGTGAAATAATAAAATAAATGATAAAATTAAAGAAATTTATTTAAAGGAGTTATGCTTATGAAAAAAATAATTTTTTTAATAATTTTTTTATTATTTTTCATAGTAGACTTAAACACATCTTTTGCAAAAGATTATTCAATTCCAAAAGTTAAAATCGATGTAATTTTAAATAAAGATGGAAGTGCAAATTTTATTGAAGAGAGAACCTATACATTTCAGGGAAATTTTACTTTTGGTTATTATGATTTACCTAAAAAGGGTTATGAATCTCTTGAACTTTTTGAGATTTATGAAGGAGATATATTATACAAAAAAGATACAAGTAAAATTCTCTATACATATTTTATAGAGGATAGAGATAGTTATTATAGAATTAATTTTTATTATACTGCAAATGATGAAACTAAAACATTTAAATTTGTTTATAAATTAAAAGGTGTAATTCATGTTTATGAAGATTATGGTGAATTTTATTGGAAACTTCAAGGAGAGGGTTGGGATAAAAAAATTGGCGAATTTGAATCAAATATAAGACTTGTTTCACCAATTCCAAAAGATGAATATTTTATTTGGGCTCATGGGCCACTTTGGGGAGAAATAAAAAAGATTGATGATAAAACAATCTATCTTTATGTTAATGATGTCCCTCCACATAAATTTGTTGAAGTAAGAGTCCTAATTCCATCATCATATTTTACTGTTGAAACCATAAATAAAGGAAACATAAAAGAGAGTGTTATAAAAGAAGAGACAAGATGGGCAAATGAGGCAAATAGAGAAAGAATTTTTGCAAAAATAAATATTTGGTTACCATTATTGGTTTTCTTTTTACTAATTTTTCTTTTAATTTATCAATATTTAAAATATGGAAAAGAATTTAATATTCCTAAAAATTATGAATATTTTAGAGAGCCACCAAGTGATATTAAACCAGCAATTTTAGGTCATCTTATCACTTTTGGTGCATTTCAAGAATCTTTTTTAAAAGCAACAATAATGGATTTAATTCATCAAGGAATAATAGATTTAGAAGAGAGTTCGTCTTCAACAAAAAATTTATCTTTTATTCTTGATAAAGGAAACTATCAAAAGAAAGAGAGTTTACTTTCAGAATTTGAGAAAATATTGATTGATAAAATTTTATTTGATAAGGGTGATAGATTTACAATAAAAGAACTTAATAATAAAATAAGAAAAAATAAAGAAAAATATTATTATAATTTTGAAAAATTCAAAGAAGAAATTAAAAAAGAATCTAAAAATTATGATTTTTTTGATAAAGTTAGTGAAAAGAAAAGCGTATTCACTATTGGTTTAGGATGCATTATACCAGTCTTATCAATAATTTTAACAGTTTTATTTAGAAACCTTTTTTATCTTATTTGGTTAATTTTATCCCCGATATACTTTATAACTGGGTTTTTTGCGATAAAAAGAAGATCTTTTAAAGGTAAAGAAGAGTTTGATAAGTGGATGGCATTCAAAAGATTTTTAAGTGATTTTTCAAATTTAAAAGAGTATGGTCCAAAATCTATAGTTTTGTGGGAAAAATATTTAATTTATGGAACAGTTTTGGGTGTTTCAAAAACTGTTCTTAAAGCACTTAAAATTATATTTCCTCAAATAGAAGATATTGAAAATGGAAGATTAATAGGGTTTGCTGGGACTTCCCATTTTTCAAGTTTTAATAAGGGATTAAACTATATAAATTCTGCAATTACAAATATAGTTTCTGCAACATCTCACTCTTACAAAACTTCAAGAAGTTCATGGAGTTCTGGCGGTGGAAGAGGTGGAGGATTTTCAGGAGGTGGAGGGGGTGGAGGTGGAGGATCTGGTGGAGGTATGGGCTAAAAAAATAATGATTTGCTCATTAATCATTAATATGTTAATTTGGTGTCTGACACCAAAATAACATGAGGAGGATATTTACGGAATATAAATGGTATGAGGACGAAAATTTTTGGAAAACATTGCAACCAATATTTTTTAATGAAGATAGAATAAAGAATACTTCTCTTGAAGTAGATAAAAAATGGCTATAAAAAAGAGTAAAGAAGAGGGTTTGAATATAGAATTTATAAAAGAAGATATGAGAAATTTTTATAGGGAAAATTACTAATTGATTTAATAGGAAAAGAGATTCTTGCAAGAATATTTAGAGCAAGAGATTGGTATAAAGTGGGTGATTTTATTGTTTTAGAAGAGAGGAAAATTTTAGGGGATTTTGAAAGAATTGAATCAAAATGGATTATTATTAAAGATAAAAAAATCAAAGAGTTCACTATTAAATTAAGATTATACTCTGCTTTTGAAATAAAATCACTTTTAAAAGAGTGTGGTTTTAGAAAAGTAGAAATTTTTGGAGACCTAAATGGTTCTCCTTATGATTATAAGGCATCAAGATTGATTGTTGTTGGTACAAAATAAATTAAATATAAGGATAAATTATTGTTATCTTTTTAAGTAGGTTGTCCCATAAAACTTTTGCATCTACAGCTTCAGCAATAAATCTTAATGGAACCATAACTCTTCCTGGTTTTACAATTATTGGAGAAGAATCCATAAAATATTCTTTGAAGTTAACTAAATAATTTTTCTTATCAACCCACATTAAAACAACTTTATCATAGAGAGTAAAAGAAATGCTTTTATCTATTTCATTATAAGAAATATTTCCACCAAGTGCTTCTAATAAAAATCTTATTGGAACATATGTTCTTCCATTTAAGATGAATGGAGAAGTATCAATCTCTTTTTCAAATCCATTTATAAATATTTTTTTACTACCTATAAAAAGTTCAACTGTTTTCTTTTCGACCTTATAAACTGTTTTTAATACAACAGTTTTATTTTTTGCTAAATCGTAAGTTTCAATATTTAATTTATTGATACCATCATTTAAAGGTATTTCTATTTCAAAATTATCACCTTCAAATAAACCATAATCAATACTATTTATATAAATTTTCACCCTTTCATTAACTTTACCTTTTATAGTTAAAATATTAGAAGTTGTTTTAAAAACATCTTTAATATCAAAGTCAACTATAGGTGGTGTTAGATCGCAGACTATTTTTAGTAAATACTCTTTTGAATTTCCAAACTTATCTATTGCTTTAAATTTGATTTCATTTTCTCCTTCAATTAAATTTATATCAACAAAAAATTTTCCCTCTTCGTTTAATTTAATTTCATTTTCTAAAAAATAAACTCTTGCGTCTTTTTCAGTCTCTCCATAAATTGTTATGCTATTTTTATTTGTAATAAAACCATCTTCAATATTAAATTTTATTTCTGGTGGGGTGCTATCTTTTACAAATTTAAATTTTATTAAAACTTCTTTTGTATCAGTTTTACCAATTAGTTTTATTATAAATTCATAATCTTTATCATAAATTGGATCTTCTATTTTTATATATCCACTTATTTTTTCTTTTCCTGAAAATTCATTTTTTGGTAAAATAATTTCCTCTGGTGCTTCAATTATTCCTTCTCCTTCAACTTCAAATTGAAAAGGAATTTTCTCTTTATACTCTATCTCTCCAAAATCAATTAATTCTTTATCTATTTTTATCTCACCTAAATTAATAAAGTATTCTGATACTTCTCCATTTTTAATACTAACTTTATATTTTCTTCCCTTTATTAAGATTGTATATTCGCCTTCCTCTAAAAAATAGTTAAAGAGACCCTTTTTTTGTGTTTTCTTTTTTAAATTTTTTTCTAAAATTGAAACCTCTCCTTCATAAGGATTTCCATCTTGATCTACAATTTTTAATCTTAATAATCCTAATTTATCAACATAATTCATTGCTACAAAAAATATTCCTTTTGTTTGTTCCCAAGTTGGTTCGATTAATTCAGGTGGTGGATCAAAAAATTCCTGTACTGAATTTAGTTCTATAGTAAATGCAAGAGAACCCATCTCTCCATATAAAAAATCAGTAAGATCGCCACTTGTAGGATAAAGAGAACTTGATTGCATAGGATAGTAATCATATGGTCCAGGATAATCATTATCATTTGGTGGACCAGTTGTTTTCGCCATTTCAACTGCTAAATTTTCAAAAAGTTCTTTATCTTGAGTTGGTTCAGTTGTATAACCCCATGGGTATAAAATAAGTTCTGAAAATGAGTGATATGATAGAGCAATTGAAGGGGGATTTTCATAAACAAGATCTCTTATAGCCATATTTTCAAATTCTGAAAATGGTGCTTTTCCTCTATATGTTTCAGATGAAGGAATAGATGAAGAGCCATCCGATAAACCCCACATAAATCCATAGTTTCTATTATTATCAACTCCTCTTGAGGAATCAAAATTTAATGTTCTATTTTTTCTCCACATTCTGTCATATTTAATAGAATATTCAAAACCATCTGGATTTAAAATTGGGATTACCCAAATTTCAAAATTTTCAATCCACCTTTTAACATCTTTATTTAATTCATAATTATTTAATAAATACTCTATAATTTTCATTGGAATTTCAACACTCATCCACTCTCTTGCATGATGGCAACCTACAATTAAAATAGTAGGTTTATCCTCTTTATCCTTTTTTGAAATTTTTAAGGCATAAATATCTCTATTTTCAAATGTTTTACCAATTGATTTTAATTCAGTAATATCATTATATTTCTCATGATAAAAATTTAATTTTTCTATTACATCGTTTAATTTATGGTATCCAATTGGGTCTTCTCTAATTACTCTTACAATTTTATATGGAACATTTATCCTCTGAGTTCCATTGTATAAATATAAAAAACCATCTTCTGTTTCTTTTATAAATTCTAAAGACGAAGGCTCTCTATCTAATTTATTTTCAAGTAATATAAGAAAATATGGATTTTTTGCTTTAACAAGAGAAATTAAGGGTATAAGTGAAAATATTATTAATAAAAGAATAAATCTTTTGATTATCCTTTTCATTATTTAAGTGATTTTAAAAAGTCAAAAATTTCTATTAATTCTGGTAATTTACTCAATTCATATATTTTTATAAAAATAATATCCCCTTTTTCATTAATTAAAATATTTGCTCTTTCAGAAAAACCCTCTTTATCTCTAAACACACCATAAAGTTTTGAAATATCACCATGGGGCCAAAAATCTGAAAGTATTTTTAAATTTTTAAGTTTCATATGTTCTGCCCATGCTTTTTTAGTTGGTTGTGGATCAACACTTATTCCAAATGGTATTGTATTGAATTTTAAAAATTCGTCATAATTTTTCTCAAGATCCTTCATTTGTTGTTCACATATTGATGTCCAGGCAAGAGGATGAAATGAAAGAAGAACTCTTTTTCCTAAAAAATTTGATAAAGTTATTTTTTCTCCATTTTGATCTTTTAATGTAAAATCTATAAATTTATTTCCTATCTTTAATGTTGTCGTTTCCATAATTCTTCCTCCTTTTATAATTGTTTTAATTTTAAACTAATTTGCCTTCATTGTAAAGTTCAATTAAAGCATCAACAACTTGAGGGTCATATAAAATTCCTTTATTTTCTTTTAACTCTTTTAAAGCATCCTCCACACTATATGCTGGTCTATATGGTCTATGTGAAGTCATTGCTTCAAAAACATCACAAACAGCAATTATTCTTGCTTCAAGAAGAATTTCATCATCTTTTAAACCAAAAGGATATCCTGAACCATTTAACCTTTCATGATGTTGAAGAATTGCTAATTTTATCTCTTCAGGTAAATCAAAATCTTTAATAAGTTCATAACCATATCTTGGATGTTCTTTAATAATTTCATACTCCTTTTCAGTTAGTTTTGATGGTTTTGTTAAGATTTCAAAGGGAAGAATTAGTTTTCCAATATCATGGATGAGCGATGCAATTTTTAAATTTTCAATTTCATCATGACTTAATTTTAACTTCTCACCTATTTGAACTGCAAGTTTATTTACCTTTTCTTGGTGTCCATGAGTATAGGGATCTTTTAATTCGGCAATTTTGTCAATTAAATGAAGAATTTGATTTAAAAATTTATTTACTTTTTCTAAATTTCTTATATTTTCAATTGCTAAACCTAATGATCCTGCAAGAATTAATAATCTTTCTGCATCTCTTTGAGAAAACGCATTTTCTTTTTCACTTACTAATCTCAAAAAACCTATTACTTTATCCCCAACAATGATGGGGATATTCATGAAAGACTTTATAATTGGTATTTTTACTAAACATGACAATGTTTTGTCTTTTGAGGTATCATTTATAATTAATGGTTTTTTATTTTCTAAAACCAAAAGATTTGAAGGAGAGTCGTTAATGTCAATTTCTAAATTTTTAATGAAATTTTCAATACCATATTTCTCAAACCCTTTATAAATTTTAGTTTTTACTCTCATTCCTTCAATTAATGCAATATCTGAACAATCTGATTTAACAATATCTTCAATTTCCTTAATAAATAATTTTAATAATTCATCTAAATTCTTTTGAGAAATAAGCATGTTTATTATTTTTCTTATTTTATTTTGAATATACAACTCTTCATTTAATGCTCCAATTAAATTTTCAATTTCTTTCTCTTTCTGTTTTAATTGAGTTATATCTTCTGCAAAACCAGCAATACCTATTACATTTCCAGAATCATCAAAAATTGGAGATTTAGTTGTTCTGAATATATGAGTTTTGTTATTTATAGTTAAGACATCTTCTGTAGTTATTTTATTTTTACTTTCTATTACACTTTTATCAATTTCTTTAATTTTCTTTGCTTCATTTTCACTAAATAAATCAAAGTCAGATTTGTTAATTATTTCGTTTATAGGAAGATCAAACTTTTTTGAAAATGTTTCATTTACATATATATATTTTCCATTTATATCTTTTATAAAAATTATCTCATCAGATGTATCTAATATTTTATTTAATAGTTCTTCCTTTTCTCTTAATGCTTTTTGGAATTTTAACTCTTTTGTTATATCAATACCAGATGAGAGTAATTTCTTTTCTCCTTTTTGATCCAATATAAAACTATTTTTCCATAAGATAATTTTCTCTTCTCCATTTTTTGATTTAATAGGATTTATATTAACTTTTACTTCTTCAATTTCTCCTTTTTTTAATTTATCATAAAATATCTTCAATTTATCTTTATAATATTCTGGTGTAAAATAATCAACCCAACTTTTCCCAATTATTTCCTCTCTTTCATACCCTAAAATCTCCTCTCCCTTTTTATTTATGTACAAGATATTACCATCTAAATCTTCAATCGTTACTATTGCTTCAATGTTATCAAGTAAAATTAATGAAAAGTCTTTCTCTCTTTTTAATTCATGAGTTAAAAATTTTTCTTTTGTTATATCGTTTATAGTGAGAAGATAGTAATATAAATTATAATCTTTATCGAAAATTAGGTAAAAAGTTAAATTTAAAATTTTAATGTTTTCTTTATTTTTATATTCTATTTCTAATTTGTATTCGCTTAATTTATTTTCAAAAAATTCTTCTAACTTTTCATCATATTTAATGTTAAATAACTCTTTTATATCTTTCCCAATTATTTCCTCTCTTTCATACCCTAAAATCTCCTCTCCCTTTTTATTCACAAAATTTATTATTCTATTTTTTTCAAAAACAATTATTCCAATTGGAATATTATTGAAAATTGATTCAAATTTTCTCTCTATTTTTCTTGGTTCTGAAATTTTAGATTCAATATTTAACTCTTTTGAATAAAAAGAAAAAATATTTTTTCCAATAGATTTTGCATGATACATGGCCATATCTGCCTTCTTAATCAGTTCATCCAATTCTTCTCCATCATCTGGATATATTGATATTCCAATATTCACTCCAGTATCAACTTTAATTTCATTTATAATTAGATTATCAAAAATATTGTTTATAAACCTTTTTGTAATTGATATTAAACAGTCTATATCTTTGATATTCGTTACGAGAATTAAAAATTCATCTCCACCTGCTCTTGCAATTAAATCATATTTTCTTAAATTCTTTTCAAATTTTTTTGCAATTTCTTTTAAAACTATATCACCGAAACTATGTCCATACTTATCATTTATATATTTAAACTCATATAAATCAACAAATAAAATTGCAAGTTTTTCATTATATCTTTTTGCTCTTTCTTTTTCAATATTAAATTTTTCCTCAAAAAAGGCTTTGTTATATAAACCTGTAAGTGTGTCATGAGTTGAGAGAAATTTTAATTCTTCTTCTCTTCTTTTTTTCTCAGATAAATCAATATAAAGGCCAATGATTCCTTTTATTTCACCATTTATAATAATTGGGGAACCAGATATAGAGACAGGAATAACTGTTCCATCTTTCCTTTTTCTTTTTGTTTCAAAATTTACATATCCAGTTTTTAGAGCAATCTCATCAAGTTTTTTTCCTTCATCTTTCAACTCTTCTGGAACAAAAAAAGTATCATTTATATTTTTGCCTTTAAGATCATCTAAAGTAAATCCAAAAATTTCAGTAAACTTTGGATTAATATCAATAATAAAACCCTTGTCATCAACAAAAACAAGTGCTTCAGGATGATTATAAAAAAAACTTTTAAACTTTTCAAAACTTTCTTTTAAACTATCCTCAAACTTTTTCTTTAATTCCATTTTTAAATTAATTATATTATAATGTAAAATTAGTTTAAAGGAGGAGATTATGAATAAAGAAAAAATTAAAGAAAAAATTCTTGATATTCTTATTAATGGTGTTCATATAAAAAGAGCAAAAGTTCTTGCAAAGGAAAATCCCAAATTTATTGAAGATCTTGAAATGGATTCATTAAATATCCTCGATTTGATTGAAAGGGTTGAAAAAGAGTTTAATATAGAGGTTATGGATGAAGATTTAGAAAAATTATCTGATTTGAATAGTGTTGTTGAGTATTTATATAAAAAAATTGGGGAACCCCATGGATAAAAAACTCCAATAGGGTCCCCTTTTAGATATTTTGAATTATTTTAATTCAATTTTCTTAATTTTTCTTTTAGCCTCTTCTTTTTTAGGCATTTTAATTTCTAAAACACCGTCTTTAAATTCTGCTTCTACTTTTTCTGGATCAACTTCTGCTGGAAGTGAGATAACTCTTTCAAATTTACCATAACAGATCTCTTTTCTTAAGTAATTCTCTTTTTTGGTTTCAGTTTCTTCTTTCTTTTCTCCTTTTAGATGAACTTCATCCTCTGTTACTGTGATTTCAATGTTATCTTTCTTAAGACCTGGGAGTTCAGCCTTAAGAATTACTTCATTATCTGTTTCAATTAGGTCAATACTGGGTCTGAAAGTAATTTCTCTTTCTCTTCTTAAAGGTATAAACTCTTCAAACATTCTATCAATTTCTCTTCTTAATTTTTCGAAGTCTGAAAAGATATCAATGTCCCATGGTTCCCATCTTCTAATTGCCATAAACATCACCTCCTTTTATTAATTTTTATTATCAATTATTATTATAATAAATAATTAAAATTTGTCAAGAGGTATGTATAGAAAAGTATATTAATAGGTTTTTTTAATTATTGAGGGGGATTTATTTTTATATCTTTATTTATATCAGTTAAATTAAAAGTAACTATTGTTTTAACATTTTTTCCTTCTTCATTTACACCAGTGTCTACAAACTCCATTTTAATTACAATATTATCTTTTTTTCTTAAATATATTTTTCCTTCTGATGTCGAAAAAAGATCTTCCCATTTAACATTAAATATTAAGGCATCTTCATTATTAACTTTTTCCTCTTTTAAAAATGAAAAAGAAGATGGAGTTGATTTTATTGAGAAAAGTTCAAAGATATCTTTAAGTGTTAAAATTGGTATATTTTCTTGAAATTTCTCTTTCTCAATTTTTTCAAATTGTTTTGTTGAATTGTCTCTATAATAGATAAAATCTTTTAATATGTAAATTTCTAAATAAGATTCATTTTCTTTTTTTGAAATGAAATGATTTGCATCAATTGTTTGATAAAGTTCCATAGTCATTTTTTCGCTTGTTCCATCGACCTCACTCTGAATTTCATAAGTATAATGATAACTTTTAATTGTATTTAATTTATTTTTAAAATCTGAAAATATTTCGTCAAATGTGTATGGTTTTATTCCAATTTCTATTAATTGAATACCAAATTTTGCAGGAAAAACTTCAGAAAAAGTTTTATATCCACTTTTTTCAACTGTTATCACTTTATTTAAAGGAGGAGAATAAGCCCTAAATCTTCCATCAATATCAGTTTTGAATTTTATTCCATTAATTGTAACTAATGCATCGCTAACTCTTTTATTTGTTTGAGCATCATAAACAATACCCTCTATGTGGGTTCCAGTGAAAAATATAAACCCACCAATTAAAATTAATGCAATAATAATAATTAATATTATTATGCTTTTTTTCATTTTAACTTCCCTCAAGTTTTTTTAAAAAATTATTCATTGTTTCTTTAATTTTATCCCATGTATTTCCAATTTTAATTCTATTTTTATAAATTTCCCAAAGAGATTTATTAAACTCTTTTATCTTTTCTTCACTTTTTTGATAAAGCGCATCAATTTTTATAAGTTCCTTTATTTTCTCAAAATATTTTCTAATTTCTTCTTCTTCTTTTAAAGATGATAAATTTTCTGGAACAGAATCAGTAATTTTAAATATGTGAAATCCATATTGACTTTTAATAACTTCTGAAATCTCATTTACTTTTAATGAAAAAACTGCTTTTGAGATTTCTGGGTCTGAAATTGTTCCTTTTCTAAACCAAAAAAGATCTCCATTTGCCTCTTTTGTTGATAAATCTTCAGAATATTCTTTTACTAAATCTTCAAATTTTTTTCCTTTTAAAAGTTCTTGCCTTATTTTTTTCATCTTTTCATATTTTGAATTTATATCATCTATTGTATCTTTTTGCGTATTTATAGCAATAAATATATGAGATACTCTTCTTGCTCCATTATAAAAACTGACTCTTTTAATAAAATAGTCCCACAATTCTTCATCACTTATATTTAAGTCTTTAATAACTTCATAATAAACTTTATCTGCAAGAAGAGCACTTCTTACCATTTCATTAATATCTGATTCAAGAAGTTGATATTTACTCAATGCTTGTTTATAGATTTCATCTTCTGTAAGACCAGTATATTCTCTCATTCTTTGAATTTCATTTTTTACTTCTTCTTCAGTTACTACTATGTTATGCTCCTTTGCATATGTATCAAGTAGAACATCTTCAATAAGATCATTTAAAATTTGCTTTCTAATTGCATTAATTTCAATTTGTGTAAGATTTATATTATCTTTTTGATACTCTTTTATTTTTCTATTTACTGCTGCTTCAACTTGTGCTTTATAAATTTTTTCTCCACAAACCACAGCAGCCAAATCTCTTTTAGTGTAAATATCAAATAAAAATATTCCTGATATTACAATGATTGCTATTGGTATTAAAAATATTTTAAAACTTCTTTTAAATTTAAATAGTTTTATCTTTTTAATCTTTTTCATATCTATCTTTTATGGCTTATTCTCATTATTATTAGATTCATTTGGAGTTGTAGTTGTTCCACTATTTTGTTGAATTGAACTTCTCAATTTTGATATAACATTTTTGAGAGGATCTAAAAAAGTTTTCTTTAAATAATTTGTTGTTTCTGTCCAAATATTTCCATATTTTACACCAAACTCATTTTTCTTTTCACTAAGCCACTGATTTCTTAATTCATTTCTTTTCTGATTTTCAAGAGTTTTTTTAATATCATCCTTTACATCCTCAAATTTAGCCTTTTTAAATGGAATCTTATCATAAACATATACAATTTCATATCCTTCATCTGTTTCAAATGGTTTTGAAAAACTCCCTTTCTTTAAATTAAAAACTATATTGTCCCAATTATCTCCTTTTGTACCTTTTGCAACCTCTCCTAAATCTCCTCCATTCTCTTTTGTATTTTCATCTTCAGAATACTCTTTTGCAAGACGAGCAAAATCTTCTCCTTTAAGTAATCTACTATAAATTTCGTCTGCCAGTTTTCTCTTTTTCTCAATTTCCTCTTGTGGTGCATTTTTATCAACTTTTATTAAAATATGTTTTGCTTTAACTTTTTCTGGTTGATCATAACTTTCCCCTTTAGTTTTTGTCTCAAGAACTTGGATTATATGAAAACCATATTTTGTTTTTACAACTTCACTAATTTCTCCTGGTTTTAAAGAAAAAGCAGCATCTTCAAATTCTTTTACCATCTGTCCTTTTCCAAAAAAGCCAAGATCTCCTCCTTTGTCTTTAGTTCCTTCATCTTCAGAATACTCT
Source organism: Caldisericia bacterium (assembly GCA_030018355.1). Classification (NCBI taxonomy): domain Bacteria; kingdom Pseudomonadati; phylum Caldisericota; class Caldisericia; species Caldisericia bacterium. Next base: position 122,723 of record JASEFN010000002.1, read on the forward strand.
TTTGCAAGACGAGCAAAATCTTCTCCTTTTAAGATTCTTTGTCTAATTGACTCAGCGAGTTGTTTTTTCTCTTCAATAGTTTTTTCATCAGCATTTTCATCAACTTTAATTAAAATGTGCCTTGCTCTCACCTGAGTTATTTCGTTGAAATATTTTAAAGCATCTTCATCAGTAATTTTAATTTGAGAGTATATTTCTTGAAGCGCTTTTGCCTCTAAAATATCAGGTATAACATATTTTTTTAATTCTTCTCTTAGAGCCTCTTCAGTTTTAAATCTTGATTGTTTAAGTGCATTTTGATATTCCTCTTCAGATTTAAAACCACTTTTAATATTTTCAATTTCTTTATCAACTCTTGTCTTTATCTCTTCATCTGTTGGTTTAATATTATTTCTTTTTGCATATTCTTCAAAAATTGCTTGATTAATTAATTCTTCTTTTACACTCTCTATAATTGAATCAAAAATTGACTTGTATTGTGGATCTTCTGGATCTATTCCATAACTTTTATATTGATTTTTTACTGCTTCAATTCTTGAATTTAATTCACTATTTTTTATAACTGTTGAACCAACTTTTGCATAGATATCTCTATCTTTATATGCAATCAAAAATGTTATACCTAAACTTATTATTATTGCTATCAAAAATAAAGCGATTGATTTAATAATTATATTTTTAATTTTATTTTTATCTAAAACTCCTTCCTTCTTAAGTCTTTTTCTCTCATCCTTAATCTTTTTGAGTCTTCCCATAAATAGTTACCTCCTTGTCCATAAAATTATATCACATTATTTTTGTTAAAATATTATTATGATAAAGAAGATAAATATTATTCCTATAATTAATCCACCTTATTTTATTCTTGAAGATATTAAGGTTAATTTAGAAAAAATTTTTAATGTAGAAGTGTCTTTAGGAGATAAAATAACTCCAAAAGAAATACATAAAAACTTTGTAAGAAATCAATATTATGCAAGCAAATTGATTGACTACTTAAAAGAGATGAGGATCAATGATGCAGATAAAATTCTGGGAGTAATAAATGAGGATATTTTTGATGAAGGATATAATTTTTTATTTGGATGTGCAGAACTTAATGGTAAATATTCAATAATTTCTATTTATAGACTTTTTGATAAAAATTTAAATAAATTTAAAGAGAGATGCATAAAAGAAGCAGTTCATGAGATTGGACATACATTTGGATTGAATCATTGTGAAAATAAAAGATGTGTAATGAGTTTCTCCCTTTCCCTTTTAGAGGTAGATAAAAAAGAAAAAAATTTTTGTGAAATATGTGAAATGAAACTTAATGTGTTGAAATAAGAGAATATTTTGATAAAATATATAAGTTGATTTAAACTTGAAAGGAGTAAAAGGAAGATGGCAAAAAGAATTAAATCTGGAATAAAGAATGCTAAAAAGAGTTTGAAAAGACAAGCAAGAAATAAATATTATAAAACAAGAATTAAGAATTTGATAAAAGAGGCAATGAAGGCAACTACAAAAGAGGAATTTTTAGAAAAATCAAGAATTGCAATTTCTTTTATTGATCACGCTGTAAGCAAAGGTGTTCTACATAAAAATACTGCTGCAAGAAAGAAAAGCAAATTAATGAAAGAACTCTCAAGATTTTAAATTATTTTTTAATTAAATCAAGTTCTAATTTTTCTTTAATATAACTTTTGCTTAATTTAATACTTTTTTCAATTTCAAGTAAATCTTTTAAGAAGGAAAAAAGTTCTTCAAAAGAATATTCTTTTGATTCATTTATCAAATTTGAAATTTGAAACGGAGTAAGTTTAAGGCTATCTTTTAAATTTTTTTCACTAATTCCTTTTATAGTTGCAACTTTAACATCAATTAAATTTAAAACTTTATTTAAGATAAGATAAAAAATTTTTTCAATTGGTTCTCCACTTTGAAGAAGATCAGAAAAAAGTGTTAAAAATTTTCTTTTTCTGCCTTTTAAATAGGTGAATATGATTTCATAAATATTAGGAATATTAATTCTATAGCAGTAATTATCAATGTCTTCTTCTATTATTATCTCCTTTTGAAGAAGAGAGAGTTTCTCGATTTCAGTATATAATAAATCCAAATTTGACTGAAGTTCAAAAATTAATTTAAGTGCAATTCTCTCATCAATTCTTTTACCATTTTCTTCAAATTTTTTAATAACCCATTTTTTTAAGATATTCTCATCAATTGGTTCGTCTATAACATATTTAACTTTTTCTTCAAGATAAAGTGGTGGTGGAGGAAGAGTCCCTTCTTTTGATTCAAAAATTATAATTCTATTTTTTCTTGAATTAAAATCCTCCCACCTAAAATCTTGTAATTTATCTGCATCCTTTATATAAAAAAGAAGAGAAGAGAAGAAAAAAGATGGTGATTCAATTAAATCAAGAATCGTTTTTTTATCGGTTTCACCATCAATTATGTTAATTTTATCAACTTTAAGAACTCCTTTTAATTTTTCTATTAATTGATTTTTCAAATAGAAATTATTTCCTAATAAAATATAAAAGGGGAATAACTCCCCTTTTATAATTTCGTTTATTGTTTTAATATAATTATCCCTGAGAGATACTTTCTTTTTCCTCAATCTTTTTAAAAGTTAATGAATCTGAATCTTTATCAATTAGTATTGTATCTCCATCTTCAAATTCACCTTTAAGCAATTTTTCAGAAAGAGGATTTTCAACTTCTCTAAGAATTGTTCTCCATAAATTTCTTGCTCCAAAATTCTTATCAAATCCTTTTTCAATTATAAAATCTTTTGCATCTTCTGTAAGTTGAATTGTTATGCTTCTATCTTTTAATTCATCTTTTATTTTTTTCATCATTATATCGAGTATCTTTTTAACATCCTCTTTTGACAAATAGTTAAATATTACAATTTCATCTATTCTATTTAAAAACTCTGGTCTAAATGTATTTTTTAATTCAGAAAGAACTCTTTGTTTCATCTCTTTATAATCAATTTCATCTTCTTTAATAAATCCAAACTTCTTTGTTGAATCATAAGATGTACCAAGATTTGAAGTAAGAATTATTATTGTGTTTCTAAAATCAACAATATGTCCTTGACTATCAGTAAGTCTTCCAGTATCAAGAATTTGTAAAAGAATGTTAAAAACATCTGGATGTGCTTTTTCAATTTCATCAAAGAGCACTATTGAATATGGTCTTCTTCTAACTGCTTCAGTTAATTGTCCTCCTTCTTCATATCCAACATAACCTGGAGGTGAACCTATGAGTCTCGAAACATTGAATTTTTCCATATATTCAGACATGTCAAGTCTAATTAAAGCATCTTCACTATCAAAAAGAATTTCTGCAAGTGCTTTTGAGAGTTCTGTTTTTCCAACTCCAGTTGGTCCTAAAAATAGAAACGATCCAATAGGCCTATTTGGATCTTTAAGACCTGCTTTTGCTCTTCTTATTGCTTTTGCAACTGCTTCAACAGCTTCATTTTGATCAACAATTCTTTTATGAAGTTCCTCTTCAAGTCTTAAAAGTCTTTCTCTCTCTTCAACCATTAATCTTTTTACCGGAATTCCTGTCCACATTGAAACGACTTCAGCCACATCCTCTGGTTTTACTTCTGGCCATTCTGTTTCTCTTAATTTCTTTATGTTTTCCTTTACTTCCTCTAACTTTAATCTTAATTTAGTCTCTTCATCTCTATATTTTGCTGCAAGTTCAAATTTCTGTTCACTTATTGCTTTCATCTTTTTTTCTCTTGCTTCTTTTATTTTATTTTCTAATTCAATTATTTCTTGAGGTTTTGATGAGAGTCTTAATCTTACCTTTGCACTTGCTTCATCAATTAAATCAATTGCTTTATCAGGTAAAAATCTTGAAGTTATATATCTTGTCGAAAGTTTAACTGCCTCAACTAGAGTTTCATCTAAAATTTTTACTTTATGATGTTCTTCATATTTGCTTCTTAATCCTTTTAGAATTTCAATGGTCTCTTCAGGTGTTGGTTCTTCAACAAAAACAGGTTGAAATCTTCTTTCAAGAGCAGAATCTTTTTCAATATATTTTCTGTAATCCTTTAATGTTGTTGCTCCAATACATTGAATCTCTCCTCTTGCAAGTTCTGGTTTTAAAATATTTGATGCATCAATTGCTCCTTCAGCACTTCCTGCTCCAACAAGAGTATGTATTTCATCTATAAATAAAATTACTTCTCCTTGACTTCTTTTTATCTCTTGTAAAACTCTTTTCATTCTTTCCTCAAATTCGCCTCTATATTTTGTTCCTGCAACAAGAGAAGGCAAATCAAGTGCAATAACTCTTTTATTTTTAAGTGGTTCTGGTACATCTCCCTTAACAATTTTTTGTGCGAGTCCTTCAACAATTGCTGTTTTTCCAACTCCAGGATCTCCAATAAGAACTGGGTTATTTTTTGTTCTTCTGGAAAGAATTTCTATAACCCTATTAATTTCTTTCTCTCTTCCTATTACTGGATCAAGTTTATTTTGTTGAGCAAGAAGTGTAAGATCTCTTGAAAATTGATCAAGTGTTGGAGTTTTAGTTCTCTCTTTTGTTCTATCTCTTCTATCTTCTCCTCTCTTTCCATATTTTCTTTCTTCAATCAATTCATATATCTCTTCTTTTAATCTTTCAGGTTCAACTCCAAGTTCCTCAAGAACTTTTATAGCCATTCCCTCCCCTTCTTCTATCATTCCTAAAAGTATATGTTCTGTATCCACATAATATTCACCAATTTCTTGAGCAATCATTTTCGATAACTCAAGAATTCTTTTCACTCTTGGAGTAAGAATTATTCTTTTTGAAGAGTAATAGTCTTCATCAGTTGAAAGTCCAGAAACCATTTCTCTTATTTTTGATGCTAATATTGAATAATCGATATTAAAACGTGTTAGAGCCTTTGCTGCTGTTGTATTTTCAAGTCTTATAAGTCCAAGCAAAAGGTGTTCAGTTCCAATATAATTATTATTGAGTCTTTGGGCTTCCTCCTGAGCAAGGTAGAAAACCTGTCTTGAGTTATCTGTAAGATAATCCCAAAATTCCATATTCACCTCCAGTTCTCAAGTTAATTATAACACTAATTAAATTTTTTAATCTTATAATTTGATTTTATAAACCTTTTTCGAGAGGATATATTGCTATAATATGATCTTTGTTAATTAAAGAGAAATCTCCTTTTCCAATTAAATTTTGATTTGAATCTAAAATTTCAAGTTCAATAACTGGGATAAATTTTGTTTCTTTTAAAAATTTATTTAAAGCGTCTGAAAATCTCATGTCTTCAGGAACAGATATTTTTCCTTTAATCATAAAATTAGAGGATGTTAAAATCATCACTCCTACTCTTCTTATTCTTGGTCCAATTGGCATACCCATTATTCACCTCATATTAATTTTTTAAATTTATTGTATAATAACATAAAAATGAAAAATTAAAAGGTGATTTAAATATGGAACTAAAAGGAGATATTGGAGTTTTAGGTATTTTAGAGTTAATTCAGACTTTATCAAATATGGGTAAAACTGGAAAACTTGAAATCGTTTTACCCACAAAGGAGAAGGGTGAGCTTTATTTTAAGAATGGAAAACTTATTCATGCTCACTCAATTGATAATATTGGAAAAGAGGCTCTGATTGAGATATTAAATTGGAATAGAGGTTCATTTAGATTTGTTGAAAATATTATTCTTCCTGCTCCAACAATTGATGAAGATACATCGAAAACAGTTATTGAAGCAATCTCTCTTCAGGATGAGTTTAGAACAAAAGAAGATATGCTTAATTTTATTCCAATTTTAAATGATAAAATTGAAATGGAAAATATTTCTATCACTGTTGATGAATGGAGATTCTTAAATTTGATAGATGGCAAGAAAAAATTATGTGATATAATTGAAGAGATAGGAACTGAAAAAATAAAAATGATTAATATTATTGAAGAATTATATAAAAAAGGTATAATTTCACTTAGAAAGGAGAAGGATAATGGCTGAAGGATTAAGTTCTGTTGTAATATCTGATGAAGATTTAAAAAGGGTAGATGATTATCTTGCTCAAACTCTTGCTGATTCGCAAGCAAAACACATTTTGCTATCAGATAGATCAGGTCAAATTATTACAAAACATGGCTCTATTTCAAGAAGAGACGCATCGAATATATGTGCTTTGTCTGCTGGCCTTTTTTCAGCAACAAATGAACTTGCAAAACTCTTAGGAGAAAAAGAGTTTACAGTTACTTTTCACCAAGGGGAAGAAACAAATATACATATTTCACTTCTTGTCCCTCAGGTATTATTAATTATTATTTTCGATAATAATGCTCCTATTGGTGCAATAAGATTCTGGTCAAAGAAAATTCATTCTGAAATTTCTCCATTCTTAAAGAATGTTACTACAGTTAAGGAAAAGAAGTTAGAAGAAAAAGAGGGACTTGAAGAAGAGATAGAAAATAAACTTGAAAATCTCTTCTGATATTTAAAACATATCAATGGCACTAATTAATTATTCCACCAAAGAGATAACTTTTAAAATTGTTTATTATGGTCCTGCAATGAGTGGCAAAACAACAAATTTAAGGTTTATTTATGAAAAATTACCACAGGACCTTAAAGGTAAATTTACATCTATTGCTACACAAGATGAAAGAACTCTTTTTTTCGATTTTTTACCTCTTGATTTAGGAAATGTAAAAGGTTACACTATTAAACTTTCTTTATACACAGTTCCAGGTCAAGCAATTTATTCACTTACAAGAAAAACAATACTTAGAGCAACAGATGGAATTGTTTTTGTTGCTGATTCTCAAAAAGAGATTTTTGAAAAAAATTTAGAATCACTTAAAGATATGATTGAAAACATGAAAGAGTATGGATTATCAATAGAAGATACACCCATCGTTTTTCAATACAATAAAAGAGATCTACCAAATATTGTGACAGTAGAAGATTTAAATAAAGTCCTCAATATAAATTCATTTCCTTATTTTGAAGCAGTTGCTGTTCAAGGAATTGGTGTTATGGAATGTTTGAAATTAATTTCAAAACTTGTTGTTAAAAAGGTTATTTAAATTTATTCAAAACCTTCAAACTCAACTGTTATTTTATCTCCATCTTTTAATTTACCTTTTTCTCTCAATGAAACATCTGAAATAATTTCAACTACATTTTTATGTTTTGATTTTTCAGGAATTACAATATATCCATAAAATTCATTAACTTTACATGGTATTAAATAAATTGTTCCAAAACCATTAAATCCATCAATTTTAATCTTATTTTTAAATTTTACATTTTTAATATCAATTTCTACCTTAAGGTTAAGTGTCCCCTCATAAGGATTTATTCCAATTGCTTTTTTTATTTTATCTTTATATATTTTCACATATTTTGAACCTTCCTTAAATCCTGATATTACAGTTCCAATGAGTTTCATAATGAATCTTTTGTAAAACTTTTTGTTAAATCTGTTCCAAATGGCAGTTTTATTTTTTTACCATTTATAGAAATATTTATCTCTTTTACATTCATTGAATCAAAATATGTTAATAAAATTTGTTTCATCATAAATTCTTCTTTCTCTTTAGAATCAATTTTTGATGGATCAAGAGCAATGTCTAAAGATAAAATTTCATTTTTAATTGAATAAGAATTTAATTTAGCACCATTTGGAATAAATGTTTCAAGTGGTTTAATAGGTGTAAGAAGTTTATCAAAAATAAGTTTTGCTTCATCTTTTTTATTGGTGAAAACAATTTGAGGAGAAATGAAAAATTTGTCATCTATTTTTAAAACGAAATAAATAGGATAACCATACATATTTTCAGGGGGTGGATTTAAATCATAATACCACCTTGTTATAGGTTTAAGGGTTTCAAAATTTCCACCAATTGTTTCTACAATCTTTCCATCAACAAGAAATTGCACTTTTTTAATACCTGGAATTTCTGTCATTGAAAGAGTTATCGAATACATAAATGCTATTTCAGATGAAGATCCAAAACCCTTATAAGATAATATGTCTGGGCTAAAGTTTAAAATTACTTTATCTCCTTCAATTTTTATCTCTTTAAGAGTCGCAATATCTGGGATTGTTTTTGATAAATAATTTTCGTATATTGTTGGTGGTCCACTTTTTAATTTATCAAAAATTAGTTTTGCCCATTCAAGATTATCTTTTGGTTCTTGAATCTCTGATTGGATTAATACTGGATATTCTAAATTTTTGTCATAATAATAAAGAAAAATTTTTTTACCAGAAGGAATTTTTGATGAGAGAAATCCTAAAGGAGATGAAATTGATATTGATTCCCAATAAAAATTTTCTCTTTTATTCTCAATTAAAATATCAACACTTCTCAATGATGTATTTCCTATTATTGTATTTACAATTGAGTAAAGGGATGCAGCCTCACCTGAAACTCCTTCTAAAACTCTATTTTTTATATCTTTTGAGAAAGATATTATCACTCTATCTTTATCAATATCAATTGATAAAATTTTTGTATTTGGGTCAACAACTTTTTCTAAAGTTTCAGATTTTGGTCCTTTTATAACCTCTTCAACAAGCCTCTTTATTTTTTCAGTTAAATTTCTGTATTTTGGAATTACTCTTTTTTCAAAAACAAGTTCATTTGATTTCTTTTCGTAAAAATATATTTTTACATTTTCATTTTGAGGATTAAAGGAAAAGAATCTTAACGAAAAAAGGAAGATTACAATAAATATTAGAATGAAAATTAAAGCAAACCTTCTTTCTTTATACACTCTTTTTTTAATTACTTTTTTTCTCATCTAATTAATTATAAAACTTTAGAATATAATTCCAAAAGATTTTAAGACAAGATAAATTAAATACCCACCTAAAATGAAGAAAATTATTGAAGTTATTAATTTTATTTTTCCAACATTCTCTCTCATAAGTTTTCCAAGCGCTCTTTGAGATAGACCAAAATAGACTCCTAAGAATATTAAAATAAGTGGAAGAACAAACATAAAATTATAAATTATTAAATAAAGTAGACCTCTTGCTTTAAGTTCTGGAACTCCTATAATATAAACAATTGTAGGAAGATATGTTTGTCCTGTGCACAAAAATTCAATAATTGAAATTGGAAAAGCAACAAGAAATGCTGAAAGAGCAATAATAGATGTGTTTAAATTTCTTTTTATCATATCTTTTGCAGTTTTTTTAAAAAAACCAGGAAGTTGGAGCACAATATCTTCGCCTCTTCCACTTTTTATCTTTAAATAATCTATATATGAAAGAACAGCAAATATTAAAACAAGGAGTGCTGTTAGAAGATACAATATTTTAGAAAATATTCCAACTATTGAATATTTTTGTATAACTCTAAATATTCCAACTCCTGAAAGAAGATATGCAATAAAAACTCCAAGAGTAAAAAAGAAGCCAACCTTTAAAATATCATCTCTTTTTCTTCCAGTTGCTAAAAGAAATGTAATAAAGAATATTAAAACAGCAAATGCACATGGATTTACACCATCAATTAATCCTGCAAATAAAATTACAAACACTCCAAACTTTTCAAAATACTCTTTAATCTTTTCCTTACCAGAAATATCCTTTGATAATGCTTGAAGTAAGAAATTATTCTCTATATAATCAAAATTTTCTATTTTATCTCTTAAATTTTCAAAAATATCTTTTTCTCTAATAAAAAAACTTTTTCCAATAAAAATTGCAGGAACAACACCTCTTTTTTCATTTGGAACACCAAAGGCCTCATCAAGTTTTGCTCTTAACTCCTGATTATCAACTTCAGCAATATTTAATTTTGTTATTTTTAAATTGTTATACCTTGCTTCAAGTGTTTCAAGAAAAGGTTTTACACGAGCACATTCAGGACAACCTTCAATATAAAAATAGTAAATTAAAATTTCTTCGCTTTTAGAGAAGAGTACTTTTTTTGTTATAAAAGATAAAATAAAAAACAAAATTAAAAATAAAAAAATTATTTTTTTTATCTTCATTTTACTTTAAAAATTCAGTTAATCTTTGTTCTATATCTTGTGAAGACGGAAAGTTATGGTAAACAATTGTTCCATCTATATCAACAAAAAGAAGATCTGGTGTAAATTCAATCGTTAATTTTTCAAGAAGTTCTCTTGATGTATCTATAACTATTTTCATATTTTTATTTTGAGTTTTATTTAAATATTCATTAACTGTTTTCTCTTTTCCAGTTTCAGAAATAAGTATATAATTAAATTTTTTATTTTTCCCTATTTTGTAAAGTAATTCATCAAAAGTATGTGTCTTTTCAATACATGACCCGCATGTTGCATTTGTTGAAATAATTATTGTTTTTTTACCTTTAATTGATTCACTTGAAATAATTTCGCCATTTATATCAGTTGTTTCAAAGAAAGGAATTTTATCACCAATTTTGAGTCTTTTTGTCTCTGTTTCAGTTTGGGGAGGTTTTAAAGATGTATACGCCTCAACACCATATTCACTTATGTATGAAATTGCAGCACTTTTTATTAATTTGTCCTTAAAAAGTGTTGCTAGTTCTCCATTTTCTGCAGGAAGAGGTATTACTATAGAAAGAAGATCTTTATAGTCCTTTCCTATAAATTTTGAGAAAAAGTCATCCCAATTAGTTGTCTTGTCTGTTTTTATATTGCTTAAACTTTTAATTTTAGATATTTTTGCTTTATCATCAAACACAACCACAATTTTTACACTGTTATCTTTATTTTTAAGGGAGAGATCTTTTATTGAAAGAAGTGCATATTTACCTATAATTGTTCCTTTTGAATTTACAACTGTATCAATAGATAAGGCAAAATTTGGATCATCTGGGAGTACATAACTTTTTGAGTCTAATACTTTATAATCTTTCCCAAAAATCTCTTTAAGAGCATTATCAAGAGAAATTTCTTTATTAGAAAGGCTTAAAATCGCAATAATTAAAAACAGTCCAACTATAATTAACCCTGCAATTAGAAAATAATTTCTTAAACCATTTTCTCTCTTTTTAAACTCTTTTTTCTTATCCATTTTCATCCTCCTCTATCTATCTAAAAGGGTTTTAATTTTTACAACCTCTCCATTTTTAATGTATACTCTTGGTACTCTTTTTCCTATTCTTGTAACTATTTCATAGTTAATTGTATTACATTTTTTTGCAATATCATCTGCACTTATTTCCTCTTTGCCATCTTTACCCATTATTATAACATCATCGCCAACCTTAACATCTTTAAAGCGTGAGAGATCAATCATAACTTGATCCATTGTAACTCTTCCAACAACTTTTACTCTTTTCCCTTTATATAAAACAACTCCTTTATTTGACAAAATTCTTGGATATCCATCTGCATAACCAAAAGGAAGAGTTCCAATTATACTTTCTTTCTTTGTTATAAATGTTCTTCCATAACTTATTGGAGTATTAGGTGGAACTTTTTTTAAAAATATAATTTTAGAATGCAAACTCATAACAGGATAAAGTTTTACATTTTTGACTTCCTGAGAAGGTTTTAATCCATAAAGAGAAATTCCACATCTTACTCCATCTAAAATATATTCTGGAAGGTCAATAACTGTTGCTGAGTTTCCATGATGTTTTAAAGGAATTTTAATCTTCTCTTTTTCAAGTTCATCAACAACCTTCATAAATCTTTCAAATTGGATTCTTGAGAATGTTTTATCCTTTTCATCTGCAGAAGAAAAATGTGCGTATAGGCCTTCAACATTTATATTTTTATATTTAAAAACTTCTTTTATAAAATCTACTGCTTCATTCCAAAGAATACCAACTCTTCCCATTCCAGTGTCTATTTTTATATGAATATTCACCTTTTCTCTTGTTATTTCACAAATTTTATCTAACTCTTTTACAAAATCAATTGAATAAACCGTTGGAGTCAATGAGAAATTTATAATATAATCAACTTGTTTTGGAAAAATATATCCAAATATAAGAATTGGTTTTGATATACCTTTTATTCTTAATTCAATACCTTCTTCAAGGGTAGCGACTGCAAAATAGTCGCTACCCAAACTTTCAAGTTCACTCGCTATTTCTGGGGCACCATGACCATATGCATCTGCTTTAACAACAGAAATTAATTTTTTATCTTTAACTACACTTCTTAAAAAAAGGTAATTTTTCTTTAAAGCATCAAGATTAATTTCGGCCCAAAAAGGCCTTAATAAGATATTTTCTTCACTCATGGCGTAACAACATAAGTATATTCATCAAAATATAACTCTCTTCCTAAATTTACACTTTCAACATATTTTGGTTTTTTTACACCAACTACTTCAACTCTAAATAGGTGAGAGTTATACCAATGGAATGTAGGATTTTGAATATTAAATGGATTCTCTTTTACAATTAAAAGATCGCTATTTAAAATGTCATCACCAAGTTCATAAAAAGAGAAATTTCTAACAATGTCTGTTATAACAAGATTCATCTCATTCAGACTCTTTTGAATCTTAAGCCACTTTTCTCCATTAGATTCAATTGATGTTAATCCAAAATAACCTGCATTCCCCTTCCCTTTTAGTGAGGCTAAAGTTCTAGAGACAAAAATAAGTAAACCTTCAACTGTTTCAACTGGATCTGTAAAGAATGTGTCAAATTTGTCAACAAATTTTTCTGGAAGTTTCTCTCTTGCATCATACTCATATGCAGTTAAATTATTCAATTTATACTCTTTTTTTATTTCATTTATAAAATCAACGATCCTCTTATCAATTTCAAGAACAACTATTTCATCTGTTATATTTGATAAAGAGAATAAAATTCCCATTAAATCATCGTCACCTAAAATTAGAATTTTCTTTTTATAAACATCCCCCCTAGTTAACATATATAAAAACCTTCCTATTGCAGTATCAGAATCAATGACACCCTGATCATATACTTGAACAGGGCGTGGCCTTAATTTAGCAATTTCCTCATATTTTTTCTTTAAATTACTCCATAATCCATTTCTATCGTAAACCCTTCGCCCCCTGCATTTATCACATATAAAATCAGTAGATATCTTTACCTCTATTTTTTCTTTTAATTTAAAAACCCCATTCTTTTCTTCTATTAATCCCTCCGCTTTCATTTTCTTTAATTCATCTAAAACTTCTTTTGCAGTGAAATTGCTTTTAGATATGATTTCAAAAAAATCTGTATCTTTTCGAGAAAGAATAAAAAGAATCTCTTCTCTTAATCTTTCCATCTCTCACCTCCTTTTTGGTTTAAAGTCACCTTTTTTTATTTTAACCTATAAGTGCTTTTGATAAAATAGTTATTGTAATTGATGAAACAATTGTTGTTATTCCTACTGCTTTTGCAATAATTTTTTTATTTAAACCTATTTGAGATCCAAAAATGATTGTTGCCATCATTGTTGGCATCATAGATTGAAGTAGTGATACATTTTTGACCATTAAATTTGCCTTAAATAAATTAGAAATATAAAGTGTTATATAGGGTAAAAGGATAAGTTTTAAAAAAATTACAAGGATTAAATAAGATAAATCTTTTTTTGAAATATTAAGGTCAAGATTAACTCCAAGATATAAAAGAACTAAAGGAGTTACAGATTGTTTTAAAATATTAAGCGATTCAAATAAAATATTTGGCAAGATGAAATTTTTTAATAAAAGAGATATAAGAAAAGCAATAACAGGCGGGGTTATAAATGAATTCTTTAAGCCACTTTTTTCACTTTTGGAGATATAGGTTAAAAGAGGAAATATTAAAATAAGAAATGTATAAAAGTGAACTTGATCATAAAAAATTCCATAAGGAAGATTTTTTGATGTAAAAAATAATTCAACAAGTGGATATCCAAGAAATGCAGTATTTCCCATAACTGAAATCAAAATCAAAGTAGCGACCTCTTTTTTATCTTTAAAAAAAACTGAAGATAAAAAAAACGAAATTAAAAATTGAATAATCATTGTGGTTGGAACAATAAAGAAAATTTGATAGAAATCTCTAGTAAAATTTGATGATAGTATAGAATACATAACAAGAGAAGGAAGTGATACATTAAACAATATTTTTCTTAATAATTCTCCATCTCCCTCATTTAAAAATTTTATCTTTTTTAAGAAAAATCCAAGAAAAATTAAAATTAAAAAAGAAATTATTTTTGTGATCAAATTTCTTTATCCTCTTTCTTTTTAATAATATCTATCATAAATTTTGAAATTTCATCAAAGTTTAAATCAGTTAAATTTATTATTTCTACATTCTTATATTTAATTTTCATAAAATTTATCTCATCTTTAATCTTAAGCGCCTCTTCTTTTTTGAGAATAAATTTTGTTGATAAAATATATATTTTATTGTAATTTGAATTTATAGCGTTTTCTATAGAATTAATAAGGTCAGGTTCACAATAGTCTAAAAATGAATAAAAAGTTATAATTTTATAATTTAAAGTGATAAAATTACTTAAATCAATTAATGCATGATAATATTCATCATTTCTAAAATTTCTATCCCAAGTGTTAAGTTTTATTTTAAGTTCTTCAAATCTTTTTCTTTCATCTTCATTTAAATAGAGGCTTGATAGAATTTTAGATTTAAGATTTAAAAATTCATATAAATCTCCTTTGGGAAAATCTGAGGGAATTCCACCTTCTCCAATAATTATAAGACAAGCCTCTTTATTCATTTTTTAAAATTTTTAAATATACTTTTCTTTCTCTTGGTCCATCAAATTCAAGAAAAAAGATCCCTTGCCATGTTCCAAGAATAACTCTTCCATCTTCTATTAAAAGTTGATGAGATATTCCAAATATGGATGATTTTATGTGAGAATCAGCATTTCCTTCAAGATGCTTATAATTTGATGATCGTGGAACAAGTTCTGAGGCTTTATTTAAAATATCTTCAATAACACTTGGATCTGCATTTTCATTTATTGTTAAACCCGCTGTTGTATGAGGTACATAAATAAAAAGAACTCCATCTCTAACTTCACTCTCTTTGACAAATTCTAAAACTTGGTCTGTTATATCTATTGCTTCAACTCTTTTTCTTGATTTAATATACAAAACCTTCGTTTTCATCTTCTATTGTTTTTAAAACCTCTATTGCTTTGTTAACAATCTCTTCTTTAAATTTTATATTTTTAAGAGACTCTAACTCTTTTATAAGTGAAGAAATTGTTTTATTTGTTGCATAATTTCTTCTATTTAAATTTGCTTCAATATAATCTGCAATAGAAACAATTTGTGCTTCAATAGGAATTTTGTCTCCTTTTAAACCAAAAGGGTAACCCATACCATTTGCCCATTCATGATGTAATAATACATAATTTGCTATATCTTTTAATAATTCACTTCTTGAAATTATTTTATATCCAACCTCAGGATGTTTTTTTATTATTTCAAATTCATCTTCTCTTAATTTAGATGGTTTAAATAATATTTCCTCTTTTATTGAAATTTTTCCAATATCATGAAGAAGTGCTGCAATTTCTATGTCTTTTATTTTATCTTCTTCGTTGAAAAATTTTGATGCGATTAATTTAGAATAAAAACTAACTCCTTTAGAGTGTTCAAATAGTTCTTCATCTTTTACTTTTATAGTTTCAAGGAGCATTTTAATTAATTCTTCTTTCAATTGTATATTAGATTGAAATATTACTTTATCAAAACTATTGAGTGTGCTTGTATTTAAATAACTTATATTTAAATCTTCATTCTCTGAATAAGAATCAAGAATTAATTTAACAAAAAACTTTAAAACAAAAAGTTCCTTTTCATTAAAATCTTCAACCCTTGATGCTTCAAAAAATGTATTTTCATCAATTTGAATTTTATATGTAAAAAAATTATTTAATTTTTCTCCAATAGTTATACTACCATTTTTTGTTTTAATGGAGATGTAATCAAGTTCTAAAAATTTTTTTAAAGAATTTTGCCTCTCTCCTTAATATATCAATCATATCAATTAGTATCTACAACTTTTCATATTATAACATAAAATTTTATAAAATGAATTTAGAGGAAATATGAAAGAAAATTTTAATATAGAAGATATAAAACTTACTTATAAATTATTAAATCATAAAGGTCCAACTGAATTAAGGATGCTAAAAGAGACTTTATATCCAATTGTTAAATTTGTTAAAAGTGAAGAAAAGTTTTTAGAACTTTGTCTAAATTTCAATGAAAAAAGAAATATATATGTTGGTATTAGAGATAGAAGGGAAGATATTAGATATCCAGCAAAAAAAGAAGATATTGTTGGACTTAACTTAACAGTTATTGATATTGATCCATTAAGACCAAAAAATTTACCCTCCAACGAAGAGGAACTTAATAGAGCAATTTTTTTATCAGAAAAAATAAAAAATTTCTTTATAAATTTAAATTTCAAACCTCCATTTAGAGCCATGACAGGAAATGGGGTATCTCTCTTTTTTGTTTTACCATATTTTTTTATAAATGATGAAAATAGATATGATGTTGAAGAGTCTCTTCTTTGGTTTGAGAATTTTATAAGAGATAAATTTAAGAAAGAAATAGAAGAACTCAATTTAAAAATTGATAATATGTATGATCTTCCAAGAATAGTTAAAGTTATTGGAACAAAAAGTATTAAAGGTATAGAAAGTGAAGATAGGCCCCATAGAGTATCATATTGGATTGATAAACCTTTTTCAAGAGATGAAGATAGTTCTCTTTTAAATTTTATTTTAAACAGAGGGATAGAAAGGAAAGAGTTATTAAAACCAATTTGGCTTATGCAACCAATACCATATTTTGGTGAAAAATTAAATGGTGAATGGATAGTTGAGCCAAAAATAGATGGATGGAGATTAGAGATAATTAAAGAAAAAGGAAAAGTTTTCTTTTTTGGTAGAAGATTGGAAAAAAATCCTGATTGGAGTAATAAATTAAAGATCTCGAAATCTCTTTTTGATAATATTCCTGATGGAACAATTTTAGATTGTGAACTTTATTCTGATAAAGGGAGAAGATATATTCCATCTCTTTTTTCTGGAACTAATAAAGCGAAGCCTATAATTTATGTTTTTGATATTATCTATTATAAATATGAATTTTTAGGAAATTTTCCTCTTTACAAAAGAAAAGAAATTCTTAATTGTTTAAATTTTGGTGAAGGAGTAGAAATTTTAAAGTATAAAAGACTCACTGATTTAGAAAAAGATTTAAGAGAAAGCATTATATCTGGAAATGAAGGGATTGTAATAAAAGAGATAAATAGTAGGTATATTGTTGGAAAAGATGGGCCAATTGCTACTTTATATTGGAAAAAAATAAAAGGAATAAGGAGGTAAAAAATGGCAGTTGGAAGATTTCAAGTTATGGCAACACTTCAGGCAGCAAGAGCATATGTTTTGGGAAAAGACATAAAAACCGCTAAAAGTTTTGGATTAAATAGAGCAATTTTTTATGCAGCAGCAAAAAAAGGTTTCAAGGGTGCAAAAGAGATAACTCCAACAGAAATTATCCTAAAGAGAAAAAAAGTGAGTGAAGATAAATTAAAAAAGATAAGAGAATCTTTTAAAATTGATTCAATTGGAGATGAGATTGCTTATGCAGTAGAAATTGACGGAAGGGTTTATTACACAATTGGGGGAGAAGTTCAAACTGAAGAAGATTTTGAAAAAGAGATTGAAAGAAGATTTAAGGGTAAGTTTGAAAAAGCATGGCAAGAGGCAATTGAAATTGTTTCATCTTATGACAAAGGGGTTCTTTTATCACAAAGATATTTTTTTGAAGTTGTTTATAAACCACGAAGAGATGAGTTAAGCAAAAAATGGAGTGAAATGATAGAAGAGTAAAATAATAAATTTCTAAATATATAAACTCTTGACAAAAAAATATTCCTTTTTATAATTTTATAATAGATTTAGCACTCTATATATTAAAGTGCTAATAAGGAGGTGAGTATATGAAGTTAAGACCAATTGGTGACAAGATTATTGTTGAGCCTGAAAAAGAAGAAGAAAAAACTAAATCAGGTATTGTTTTACCAGACACTGCAAAAGAAAAACCTCAAAAAGGTAAAGTTATTGCAGTTGGCCCTGGAAAAATTTTAGATAATGGACAAAGAAGCCCTATGGAAGTTAAAGAGGGGGATATTGTTATTTACTCAAAATATGCAGGGACTGAAGTAAAAATTGATGATAAAGAATATTTGATCTTATCTGATAGGGATGTTTTAGCAATTTTAGAGTAGGAGGTGAAATATGGCAGCAAAGCAAATTTTATACAGTGAAGACGCAAGAAAAAAACTTCTTGAAGGTGTTGATGCAGTTGCTAATACAGTAAGAGTAACACTTGGACCAACAGCAAGACATGTTGTGCTTGAAAGAAAATTTGGATCTCCTGTTGTTTCAGACGATGGTGTTTCTATTGCAAAAGAAATTGAACTTAAAGATCCATTTGAGAACTTAGGAGCACAACTTCTTAAAGAAGTTGCTTCGAAAACAAATGATGTAGCAGGTGATGGAACAACTACAGCAACAGTTTTAGCACAAGAAATGATTCATGAAGGACTTAAACTTGTTTCTGCTGGTGCAAATCCAGTTCTTCTTAAAAGAGGAATGGATGACGCTGTTAAAGAGGTTGTTGAATACATAAAGAAAGTCGCAATGAAAGTTGATGAAAAGAAAAGAATTGCAGAAGTTGCGACTGTTTCCTCAAAAGATCCAAAAATTGGAGAGGCAATCGCTAATGCAATGGAAAAAGTTGGAAAAGATGGAGTCATCACAGTTGAAGAGTGGCAAGGTTTAGACATAAAGGTTGAACTTGTTGAGGGTATGCAATTTGATAGAGGTTATATCTCTCCATACTTCATTACAGATCCTGAAAAGATGGAAGTTGAACTTAAAGAGCCATTTATCGTAATAACAGATAAAAAGATTTCAGGAATTCAAGAATTCTTGCCACTACTTGAAAAGATTGTTCAAACTGGGAGACCATTCCTTGTAATTGCTGAAGATGTTGAAGGAGAAGCATTAGCAACATTAGTAGTTAATAAAGTTAGAGGAACATTCCAATGTTGTGCAGTAAAAGCTCCAGGTTTTGGTGACAGAAGAAAAGAGATGTTAATGGATATTGCAATTCTTACAGGTGGTCAAGTAATCTCTCAAGACCTTGGAATCAAATTTGAAAATGTTACTCTTGATATGCTTGGTAGAGCAGACAAAGTTAAAGTTGATAAAGACAATACAACTATAGTTGGTGGAAAAGGTGCAAAGAGAGATATCGAAGCAAGAATCGCACAAATTAAAAAGCAGATTGAAGAAACAAAATCAGATTATGATAGAGAAAAATTACAAGAAAGACTTGCTAAACTTTCTGGTGGTGTTGCAATAATTAAAGTTGGTGCAGCAACAGAAACTGAAATGAAAGAGAGAAAACATAGAGTTGAAGATGCTGTTGCAGCAACAAAAGCAGCAGTTGAAGAGGGAATTGTACCAGGTGGTGGAGTAATTTATATTAATGCTCAAAAAGTTCTCGATAAATTTAAAAATGGTGATACAGATTATATTGCAGGAGTTAACATTGTAAGAAAAGCACTTGAAGCACCATTAAGACAGATTGCAGATAATGCTGGCGAAAAAGGAGTTATGATCGTTGAGAAAATTAAAGAGAGTAAAGACGGAATTGGATTTAATGCTGAGACTCACAAAATTGAAAATCTTCTTGATGCAGGAATAATTGATCCAGCAAAGGTAGCAAGATCTGCACTTCAAAATGCAGAATCTATTGCATCGCTTCTTTTAACAACAGAGGCTTCAGTTACTGAGATACCAGAAAAAGAGAAAGCATCACCTCCTCCAATGCCTGAATATTAATAGAAAGTAAGAAATTTAAGATTTAAGGGCTCTGGAATTTTTATCCAGAGCCCTTTTTTATTTTTTATTATTTTATGTTATAAAATTTTTATGGAAATCTTTCTTATTTTTTTAAATCCAAAAAAATGCTTTGAGGAGGTAAGAGATAAAAATTTACTTTTTAAACTTATTCCATTTTATTTTTTATTATTTATAATTTTAATTTTTTATTTGAATAGTTTTTTAAAAGAGAAAACTCTATTTTTCGGTTCAATTATTCAACTTTTGTTTAATATCATATTTATAATTTTTGTCTCTCTTTTTATAAAGGTTTTTATAAAAATTTTTGGAATAGATAGAAAATTTGCTTTTGCTATTAGTGATACATTGTTAATTTTTATACCTTCTTTTGTTCTTTTCTTTTTTATGGTTTTATTCTCCTATTCATACCTAAATAAATTCATGTATGGACTGATTTATCTTTTTTCTTACAATAATGAGATTCTTTTTAAAAAAGCACTTTTTTTCTTTTACTATCCACCTAGACTTCTTCTCTTTCTTTATACATTTTTAGGTTTAAGATACCTTTATGGTTTATCTTTTAAAAGAAGTTCTTTAATTACATTGTTGATTTATTTTATAATTTTTATAATTTATCTTTTATAATTTATAGAAATGATAAAAATTTTTTATAATGGACGAATTTATGATGAAAATTTTTCTTTAAAAAAGACTCTTGTAGTTTATGATGACAAAATTTTATATTTAGGAGATGAAGATAACTTAAATTATCCATATAAAAAAGAGAAGATAGACCTTAAGGGAGATTTTATTTTCCCAACATTTTTTGATTCACATCTTCATCTTGGACTATTTTCAAAATCTTTATATGAAATAAACCTTTCTAATATAGATAATTTTGATTTAGTTTTAAAAAAACTTAAAGAAAGTAATAAAAAAGAAGATATAATTTTTGGATTTGGATGGGATGATGAGAAGTGGAAAATTAAACCACATAAAAAATTTCTTGATGAAATATTTTTAGATAAATTCGTAATTTTAAAGAGAAGAGATGGACATTCAGTATGGGTAAATTCTAAGGTTTTAAATTATTTGAATATAATGAGCAATACAAAGTTTAAGGGTGGTAAAGTTGAAGTTGATGAGAATGGAGAGCCAAATGGAGTTTTGAGAGATAGAGCAGGTGAGTATGTGCTTGAGAAATTTAAAGATAAAATAGACTATAAAAATTATATTAAAAAAGGAATAGAAAAACTTTACTCATATGGTATTGGTTCTATATGTAATATGGATGGAGATATTATTGAATTTTTAATTAAGAGAAAGTATAGATTAAGAATCTTTAACGCAGTTCCAGTTAACAAATTTGAAGATTTTTCAAAGATAGGTCTTAAAAGTTTCTTTGGAGATGAATTTTTAAAAATTGGCGGAGTAAAAATTTTTATGGATGGGTCTCTTGGTTCAAAAACTTCTTTTATGAAAGATGGTTTCTTAGATGAGCCACAAAACAGGGGATTATCATATTATGATTATAAAGAATTAAAAGAGTTAATAAAAGAAATAAATAGAAAAAATTTCTGTGTATGGGTTCATGCAATTGGAGATTTAGCAAATGAACTTGTTTTAAAATCTTTTTTAGAAGTAGGCAGCAATAAATTCAATAGAATTGAACATGCTCAAATTGTTTCAAAATCTTTTCTTGAAGATCTTAAAAAAGGGACATTCTTTTTATCTGTTCAACCATCCCATATAATTCTTGATATTGATAAAATCGAGAAATTTTTAGGTGATAGAGGTAGATTTGTATATACTTTCAAGACATTTTTAGATTTAAATCAAATTCTATGTTTTGGGACAGATGCTCCAATTGAGGACATAGATCCAATAAGGGGAATAAAAATTTCAATAAAAAGAGTTGTTAATGGAAAAGAATTTTTTAGAGAAGAGGAAATAGATCTTATCTCCTCTTTTAAAGCATATACAATAAATCCTGCAAAAAGTGTTAATGAAGATAAAAAAATTGGAAGTCTTAAAGAGGGGAAGTATGCTGATTTTATTGTTTTTGAAGATGATCCTATGAAACTATCAGCAAAAATAAAAAAAGTTTATATAGGAGGTGAAAAAGTTTATGAAAGAGAGTAAAAATTACTTTTTTATAGTAAATCCCGTAGCTGGTGTTGGGAAGGCTCTTAAAGTTTGGAGTAAAATCAAAAAAGTCCTTGAAAATTTGAAAGTAAATTTTGAATATATGATTACTGAATATCCAGGACATGCAACAGAGATAGCAAAAGAAGCAATTAAAAAAGGTTTTAAATATTTAATCTCCGTCGGTGGCGATGGTACAACAAGAGAGATTGCTCAAGGAATCGAAAATAATGAGAGTGTATTAGGAATAATTCCAGCAGGAAGAGGAAGGGATCTTCCAAGAAGTTTAAACATTCCAAAAAATCCAATTAAGGCTCTTGAATTAATTTTAAATGATGGAAATATCGTAGAGATTGACCACCCAAAGTTAGATAGTACAAGGTTTTTAAATTTTTCTGGAATTGGACTTGATGCAGAAGTTGCTTATGTTGCAAATAAAAAATTCAGAGGACTTGGAATTTTATCATATCTTCTTGGGCTATTTTATGTTATCTATTATTGGAAGATTCCTGAATTTATCTTAAAAATTGATGGAGAGATAAGAAAAGTTAAAGCATATTTAATAACAATTGCAAATGGAAAATATGGAGGAGGAGGAATGCAGATTTCACCATTATCTGATATAAAAGATGGATTTTTAGATGTAATTATTTTCCATAAAATGCCAAAATTAAGATTTTTATATCACTTTCCAAAAGTTTATACTGGTGGTGGACATATAAAGATAAGTGGTGTTGAATGTTTAAAATGTAAAAAAATTGAAGTTCATGGAGAAAGTTTTGTAAAAACTCAAGCAGATGGAGATCTATTTGGAGGTTTACCTAAGATTTTTGAGATTGATAATAAAAAAATAAAAGTTTTAACAGGACTTAATGTTAAATAAAAATGAGTGTGAAATAAAAATTTACGATGATAAAATAGAGTTAATATCAAAAATAGAAGGGTTTGTAATAATTGATTTTAATCTATTTAAATCACAAATAGATGACAAAATAAAAATAAAATTTTTTAAAGAAAATTTTGTTAAAGAGGGAGAAAAATTTTTTGAAATAGAAATAAATAAAGATAGTTCTTTATTAAAATTGAAAGTTATAAATTTAATTTTAAATAGTGATTTTATAAATTTAAGTAAAATAAAAGAGTCAATTTGTTCAATAATTTTAATAAAAGAAGAAATTGATATAGATGAAACAGATTCTACATACCTTTTGAATTTGTTTAAAAAATATAAAATTTATGTAGATGAAATTAATATAACTATTCCAGAAGAAGATGAAATTTTATCATCAATAAACGATTTAATTGTTAAAAGTGATTTTATTTTAATTCTATTTGAAGAAAAACTTAAAGAAAGGGTAAAAAAATATTTAAAAGATTTTGGATCAATAGTTAAAATTTTAGAATTTTTTGTTTTAAAAAAACAAAATAAAAAAATAATTGTTACTTCAGTTGAGAAAATAGAAGATTTTTTGGATAATATTTTAAAGGAGGTATATTTATAATGAAAATTTTTGGCATAGTTATATCTGCAGGAGAAGGAAGAAGAATGGAAGGGAGGATAAAACAACTTCTTCCTTGGAAAAATTCAACAATTCTTGGAACAATTATTGAAACTCTTAAAGATAGTGAATTAGATAAAATTTATATAATATTAGGATATGAAAAAGAAATAATATATAACTCCATAAAAGATCTTTTAACTGATAAATTTGAAGTCATAATCAATGAAAATTATAAAAAGGGGATGGTGACATCAATTCAAGAGGCACTTAAAAAAGCACATACTGGTTTTGATGGATTTATCGTTTTTTTAGGTGATCAACCATTTTTAAATAAAGAAACAGTAAATACTTTAATAAATGAGGCCAAGAAAGGTGAATATCCAATCATTGTTTCATGTTATAAAGGAGAAAGAGGTCATCCAACTTATATTTCTATGAAATTTAAAGAGAAAATTTTACTACTTGATCCTGAAAAAGAGGGTTTAAGAGATATAATTTATGATGCGAGAAATAAAAATCTTGTTCTTGATTTAGAAACAGGTGACCCTGATACTATAAAAGATATAGATACATATGAGATGTATTTAAAGGAGAAGGAGGAACACAATGCATGACTTTGAAATTTTTAAAAAAGGAAAAGAACTTTTAGAGGCTGGCGAAATTTTTTCAATTGTTACAATTGTTGAAGCACAAGGTTCTTCTCCAGGAAAACCAGGTTTTAAGATGCTTGTTACAAAAAATGGAGAAACAATTGGAACAGTTGGTGGTGGAACTCTTGAATATTTTTTAACAAAAGAAGCAATAAAAGCAATCGAAGAAGAAAAACCAAGAGTTATAACAAGAGAACTTAAAGAAATTGGAATGAAGTGTGGTGGAGGAGTAACTGCATTTATCGATATTATTGGTGTTAAAGATAGGGTCTATATTTTTGGTGCTGGACATGTTGGTTACTCTTTATATAAATTTTTAACTAATCTTCCTTTTCAAATCATTGTAATTGATGATAGAGAAGAATTTGCTAAAGAGGAAAGATTTCCAAATGCAAAAGTATTTAAGGAAGATATGATTGAATTTGCAAGAAAAATGGAGATAAGAGAAAGAGATTTTGTAGTTGTTGTATCAAGAGCTCATACAATTGATTTTGGGGTTATAAAAGAGATTTTAAAAAAAGAAAAGGAGCCATTTTATTTAGGGTTAATTGCAAGTAAAAATAAAGCAAAAGAGTTTAAAGAACAATTAAAAGAAGAGGGATACCCTCAAGAAAAAATAGACAAAATTCATTCACCAATTGGAGTAGAAATCAACGCTATAACCCCTGATGAAATAGCAATAAGTATTATTGCTGAGATAATAAAGGTTAAGAATTCTTAAAAATAAATTTCGAAATATAATTAGGAGATTTAGAGATTATATAATATCTGATGATTGGTTTAAAAATTTTTATAAGATATTTTCTATAACTTAATGCTTTTTTTAAATCATTTATATAATCATTTAAATTTCTTTTTTGATAATTCAATAGTTTTTCACTCTCTTCAGTATCAAGAAAATCTACAGCAAAATACTCTTTACAAAAAAGAGTTTCTTCAAACATACCAATTCCAATTGCATCAAGTATCTTTGATACGAAATCTTTATAAAGATATTGACAACTTTTTCCACCACCAATATTAAATGTTTTGTACCATAAATCATCTCTTTCAATTGCATTTGCAATTGCAACTGCTATATCTTTAGGATGAACATATTCGATTCTATTATCAAGTGGTATTTCAAAAAGGTCTCTAATAAAATTAACAATTTTAAGATCTAAAGTTATTGAAGCTCCTAATCTCATAATTATATATTTTAAATTTGATTCTTTTAACATTTTTTCACATAATAATTTATGATAAGAATAAAGATCATTTGGATTTAATTCATCATCCACTTTTCTTGGAGGTGGAAGGTGTTGAGTTATTCCATAAACATGTACTGATGAAGTAAATATAATTTTATCCGTAGATTTAACCTCTTTCATACACTCTATCAAATTTTTAGTTCCGTAAATATTTATTTTTTCTGCCAATTTTGGCTGTTTATTAATATCAAAATTAGTAGAAGAAATTTTTGGAATTATAAATGCAAGATGTACTACTACATTTATATCTTTTAAAGCATTAATAACATCTGATCTATTTGTGATATCTCCCCAATAGATTTCTATCCCCTTTAACCGTTTTGATAATTTTAAATTTTTCTTTGTTTTTAAATCTAAAATTCTAACACTTAACTTTCTATTGATTAATTCTTCAACCACATACTTACCAATATTACCAAATCCACCCGTTACAAGAACTTTCATAAAGTTTGCCTCCCTAAAATTGAATTAAAAATAAAGTCAAATAATTCTTTATATAAATTCACTTTGTTATATTTAAAGAGAGATTTTCTTAAAATCATTCCAATTGATAACAAAACAATTAAAGAAGAGAAAAATTTTGTATTAATCTCTCTTTTTATACTACCTTCTATTTTACCTTTTTCAATAAGATTTTCTAAATAATTTTCGAACTTATTAAATTGGTTTGAAAGAATTTTCATAATTTCTTCATTTTTTTCTGCTTTTTTTATAAATTCAAGAAATATTGTAAAGTTGTTCTCAGATATGACAAAAATTTCTTCAAGAATTTTTGTCATATCAATCATTGCTTGAGTGACATTTTTTGAATTTTTTTCAATTTCTCTCATCCTTTTATCCAATTTTTCTAAAAAATCATTTAAAATTTCAAGGAATAAGAACTCTTTAGTAGGGAAATGATGAAAAAATGCTCCTTTGCTAACTCTTGCTTTTTCACATATTTCTTGTACACTTGTGTTCTCATAACCATTTTCATTAAATAGAAAAGTTGCAGCCTCTATAATTTTTCTTTTAGTAATCTCTCCTTTTGTTTTTTTGTTTATCATTTCTATCTCCTTCAACATTATACCGACTAGTTGGTATAATTATAATAAAAAATAAAAATTTTGTCAATAGATTTAATAATTTAGTTTAAAACATTTTATCTTTTAATCCAATTGATTCTATAAGGAGTTTTTTTGATGCATCTCTGTATAATTTTGATATTGTTCCGATGCTTGAAAAAATATAGTTTTTATCAATTAAAATTTTCGGATTTTTTGGAACAAGAATTCTTTCATCAATTATTCCTTTAAAAATATCTTCCATCACTTTTTTCATTGAAGGTATTTGTGTTAATACCCCACCTGTTCCAATTACATACCT
This sequence comes from Caldisericia bacterium, assembly GCA_030018355.1. Classification (NCBI taxonomy): domain Bacteria; kingdom Pseudomonadati; phylum Caldisericota; class Caldisericia; species Caldisericia bacterium. The sequence continues at coordinate 149,467 of JASEFN010000002.1, forward strand.
TATATTTCTTAAATCTTTTCCATAAATTGCTTTAAGTTTTCCAGAAGGTGTATATAAAAATCTAATTTCGCCAACATGTCTTAAAAGAGAGGTTTTAAGACACATCTCGCCTAATTTTTTTGTTATGTAAATTTCATATTTTGTTTTAGGAATAGGTTTTATGTGCTTTATATATTTACTTAACTTTTCTTTTTCTAATTCTGAAAATAAAGATAAAACATTTTGACTTGAAACATAAACTCCAAGATCTCCTTCAACTGTTCTCTTGTTTAATGGTTCAGGGTAAATAACAATTGAATCTTTTTCAATTTTTCCTTCTGTTACAGAATGAACATCTGTTGTTGCACCACCTATATCAAATCCCATAACATCTCCAATTTCTTCATATAAAAGAATAAATGAGTTCATTACAGCACCAGGAGTAGGAATAATTTCTCCTTCAAGGAAGTTTCTTATTTTTTCCATTCCAGGGGCATGAACAATATGCTCTTCAAAAACTTTTTGGATTACTCTTCTTACTGGTTCAATATTTAATTTATCTATTTCAGGATAAACATTTTCTGTTAAGTATATTTTAAAATTTTTCTCCTCAAAAATTTTTTTAACTTCTTCTTGAATAGCAATATTTCCAGCATAAATAATTGGTGGCTTAATATTTAGGGTAGAGAGCCTCTTTGCATTTTCAAGCACAATATCTTTTTCACCAAAGTCAACTCCACCAGAAAGTAGTATTATATTTGGTTTTATTTCTTCAATTTTTTTTAAATCATATTGAGATATAAGCCCTGCAGTCACCATTTTTGTAATTGCTCCAGCACCAAGGGCCGCTTCTTTTGCTGCTTTTGCAGTCATTTCTGGGACAAGGCCATGTACAGTCATTTTAAGTCCACCAGCTGCTGAGGAGTTTCCATACATGTGTGACCAAGTTAATTTTTTAGTATTTAATTTATTCTTAAGATCTTCAATTGCTCTATTAAGACCAATTGTTATATCTCCTTCATTGACTGTTGTATAAGAAATTCCCTTGCCGAGATAGACTGGATTTTTCGATTTGATTTTGTGAAAAGCATTTACTTTTGTTATTGTTGATCCAATTTCAACAACTATTAAATCGATTTTCATATTTTAAAATTATATCACATTAAAATTTCTAATTTTTGTTAAAATTTTAACAATAATGATACCTTGAGTTTTTAAAAATTTCATTTAAAATTATAATTGCATTTATGAGTGAAGAAAACTTTAAACTTATCTCTCAATATAAACCAAAAGGAGATCAACCTCAAGCAATTGAGAAGTTAGTTGAAGGAATAAAAAAAGGGTATAGATTTCAAACTCTCCTCGGAGTAACTGGTTCAGGAAAAACATATACAATGGCAAATGTAATTGCACAAGTTAATAAACCTACCCTTATTATTTGTCACAACAAAACTCTTGCAGCGCAACTCTATTCAGAATTTAGAGATCTATTTCCTTATAATAGAGTTGAATATTTTGTAAGTTATTATGATTATTATCAACCAGAAGCTTATGTTCCTCAAAATGATCTTTATATAGAGAAAGATGCAGATATAAATGAAGATCTTGTAAAGTTAAGACATAAAACATTAAGAAGTTTAATGGAAAGAAGAGATACTATTGTTGTTTCCTCTGTTTCATGTATTTATGGTTGGGATGATCCTACTGAATTTTTAAAAGGATTAATTGAAGTGAAAGTTGGAGAGAAACTCTCAAGAAAAGAGTTAATTAAAAATTTAGTTATGCTTCAATATGAAAGAAATGATATAGATTTTTCAAGAGGAAAAATAAGAGTAAGAGGGGATATTGTTGATGTTTACCCAATTGATACTGATTATGCGGTAAGAATTGAGTTTTTTGGAGATACTGTTGATAGAATCTATTTAATTGATCCACTTTTATCAACAAAGGTTGAAGATCTTAAGAGTTTTATTTTCTTTCCAGCAAAACAATTTTTAACAACAGAAGAAAGAATTTTAAGAGCAGTTGAAAGCATTAAAAAAGAATTAAAGGAGAGAGTTGAATATTTTCTTTCACAAGGAAAGTATCTTGAAGCAGAAAGACTTACACAAAGAACAAATTTTGATATTGAAATGTTACTTGAAACTGGTTATGTTAAAGGAATTGAAAATTATACAAGACATCTTTCAGGAAGGAAACCTGGTGAACCACCATATACGATTATTGATTATTTTCCATCAGATTTTTTAATCTTTATTGATGAATCTCACATAACAGTTCCACAGTTAAGAGGTATGTATAATGGTGATAGATCAAGAAAAGAAACTTTAGTTGAATATGGATTTAGATTACCATCATGTCTTGATAATAGACCACTTAAATATGAAGAGTTTTTAGAGAAAGCAAATCAAATAATTTTTGTATCAGCAACACCCTCAGATTATGAACTTTCAATTTCAGAACAAGTTGTTGAGCAACTAATAAGACCTACTGGATTAATTGATCCAGAGGTTGAGGTAAGGAAAAGTAGTGGACAAATTGAAGATTTAATAAAAGAAATTAATGAAAGAGTGAAGAAAAATGAAAGAGTTTTAGTTACAACTCTTACAAAAAGAGTTGCAGAAGATCTTGCAACATATCTTTATGAGAGGGGAATAAGAGTGAGATATCTTCATGCTGATATAGATACAATAAAAAGAGCAGAAATAATAAGAGACCTTAGAAAAGGAGAGTTTGATTGTCTTGTTGGAATAAATCTTCTTCGAGAAGGATTAGATCTTCCAGAGGTTTCTCTAGTTGCAATATTAGATGCTGATAAAGAAGGATTCTTAAGGTCTCATACTTCTTTAATTCAAATGATTGGAAGAGCAGCAAGAAATGTTAGTGGAAAAGTGATAATGTACGCTGATGAGATCACAGAATCAATGAAAAAAGCAATTGATGAGACAAATAGAAGAAGAAAAGTTCAGATGGAATATAATTTAAAACATGGTATTAAACCTGAAACTGTAAGAAAAGCAGTTAAAGAACTTATCGATCTTCCATATAAAGAAAAGGAAGAGTTTGAGAGTTTTGTAAAAGAGAGTGAAAAATATATGAGCATAGAAGACATTGAGGCTCTTATAACTCAACTTGAAGAGGAGATGTATCTTAAGGCTGAAACTCTTGAATTTGAAGAGGCTGCGAGAATTAGAGATAAAATTTTTGAATTAAAGAAAAGGTTAAGAACATTAGCCAAAAAGGAGAGATGATGCTATGATACTATCTGTTATTTTAAACCCCTTTGTTGAAGAAAAAGTAAATGTAAAAAAATTTCAATTTGGTGGAAAAAATCAATTAGAGATTATAAGTAAAAAGCCAAGCGGAAGGGGAATAAACGCAGCAAGATATATAAAAGAACTTGGAGGAAATGTCTCTGTTTTGAGTATAATTGGGGGAAAAAATGGAGAGTTTATAAAAGAGTCAATGCTATCTGAAAAAATTGATTTTGATTACATAATTTCAGATGAGGAAAATCCAATTCATCTTGAAGTTTTTGATGAAAGAGGTATTGAGACAGATTTTTATGAAAAAGATCCTGTTATTTCCCCAATTGATGTTAAAAATTTTGAAAATAAATTTAGAGAAAAGGTAAAAGATTATGACATAATTCTTTTGACTGATGGAACTCCAAATGGAATATGTAAAGATATATTTAAACATTTGATCCAAATTTCAAAAGATAAGGATAAATTAGTAATTTTTGATGCAAAAGGTGAAATGCTTAAAGAAGGATTAAGAGCAGAACCATATATTGCAAGAATTGATAAAGAAGATTTTGATTATCTCACAGGTTCAAATTTTATTTCTCTCACTAAAAGATTTAAAAGTTATAATGAAATTAAACCCGAATATTTTATAATTTCAATTGATAAAGGAAATATAATATTTAATTATGAAGATAAATTTTTTAATCTTCTTTCAAAAGTTATTTTAAAAGAGAACCCTTATGAATTTATTAAAGATACCTTTATTGCTTCACTATCATATTATCTTGATGAAGGAGTAAACTTTTTTGATAGTTTAAAATATGCTTTTTATATTTCAACAAAAAGCACCATTAACAAGATTGAAAAACCGAAAAATATTGTTGAAGTTGAAAAGGAGATTCTTTTAAGAGAAATTTAAATGGAAATTTTTCTATCTCTTGGAAGTAACATTGAGCCTAAAGAGTTTTTTTTAAAAAAGGCAATTTTTTATTTAAGAGAAAAAATAAAAATTAAAAAGATCTCTTCTCTTTATGAGACTGAACCATGGGGTTATAAAGAACAAGATAAATTTTTAAATATTGTTATTCAGGGCGAAAGTGAGGAAGATCCAGATAATTTAATTAAATTTATAAAAAATGTTGAAAAAAAAGTTGGAAGAAGTGAAAATTTTAAATGGGGACCAAGAGAGATTGATATAGATGTAATTTTATATGGAGATAAAATAATTGAAAAAGAGAATTTGATTGTTCCACATAAATTTTTTGAAGATAGAGGATTTGTTGTAATTCCACTATTTGAGATAAATAAATATATTATAAATCCAAAAAGTAAAAGAAAAATTGATGAAATATATGAAAGAGTTGATAAAAAAGGGGTTAAAAAAATTGAAAGTGAAGATTTTTTTAAAGATATTTATTCAGAAGTTAATATTAATCTTTTAGATGAAAAAGATTTTGAAATAATTAATTTAGAAAGTATAAATTCTACTCAAGACTATTTAAAGGAAAATTTTTCTTTAAATCGTCTAGTAATTTCAAAAATTCAGACAAAAGGTAGAGGAAGAAAAGGAGCATATTGGGTTTCAGAAAAAGGCGGTTTATTTTTTTCATTCTCATTAAAACCATTTAACTACATTTATTTTTTACCAATACTTGTAACTTACTCTATGGCAAATGCTTTAAAAAAATTGATTGATTTAAATTTAAAAATAAAAATTCCAAATGATTTATATTTAAACAATAAAAAAGTTTGTGGAGTAATCTCCGAGGGATATTTTAAGGATATTGTTCTTCAAGGAGAAATAATAGGTGTTGGATTAAATGTGAATCAAAATAAAAGAGATTTTCCTCAGGATTTAATTGAGAAAACAACTTCTTTATATATAGAAACAAATAAATTTTTCTTTATTGATGAGATTTTAAAACTTTTTTTATATGAACTTAAGAGAAATTTAGTAGATTATGAAAATGAAAATTTAAATCACATCATCAAAGATTTAGAGGAAAATTTTAAAATTTTTGAAGACCCATTTATTGTTAAATTTAATGAAAAAGAAATTAAAGTTTATGGAGAAAAATTTATTGATTATAAAAATTTAAAAGTAAAAGACTTAAATGGTGAGGGGCATGTTGTTTCTTTACACAATATACCTTAGGAGGAGATATGAAATTAAAGGAAATTATTTCAAATGAAATCCAAAAGAGGGTATTTCTTCTTGGAAATGAAGCATTTGCAAGAGGTTTTATAGAAGGAGGAGGAAAATTAGCAACAACATATCCAGGAACTCCTTCATCAGAAATAGGAAATGTATTAAGTAAAGTTGCAAAAGAAGTGGGATTTTATTTTGAGTTTTCTACCAATGAAAAGACTGCTTTTGAAGTTGCTGCATCTAGTTCATTATCTGGTTTAAGAAGCATGACTTTTTTCAAACATGTGGGTCTTAATGTTGCAATGGACTCTTTTATCACTTCTGCTTATATTGGAACAATTGGTGGTTTTGTAATAATTTCCTGTGATGATCCAAATATGTTTTCATCTCAAAATGAGCAAGACAATAGAATTCTTGCAAAGTTTGCTGGTTTACCTATTCTTGAACCAAGAAATCCAGATGAAGCAAGGAAAATGGTAAAATATGGTTTTTTATTATCAGAAAAATATGGGATTCCAGTTTTTATTAGATCAACAACAAGACTATCTCATATGAGAGGTATTGTCCAGTTAGAAGAGATTGAAAGAGTTAAAAGGAATCAATATTTTAATAAAAATCCAAATAGATTTGTGCCAATTCCTGCAAATGCAAGAGTACTTCATAAGAATTTAGTTGAAAAAATTAAAGAGATTGAGAGTGAGTCGGAAATTTCAGATTTTAATTTTATTATTAAAAATGGTAGATCATATGGAATAATAACCTCAGGAATCTCGTCAAATTATGTAATTGATATAGTTATAAAATATAATCTTCCATTTGATATTTTCTCAATTGGATTTTCAAATCCCATTCCAAAAGATAAAATTAAAAATTTTCTTGAAAGTTATGAAAATATAATTGTTGTTGAAGAATTAGAACCTGTTATAGAGAATGAGGTTAGAGTTTTAAAAGAAAAAAATAATTTAAAAACAAATATATTCGGAAAAGATGACAATATTTTTTCAACTCTTTATGAATATAATCCAGATAGAGTAAAAAATTATCTATTCAAATTTTTAGGAAAGGAAAAGGAAAGGAAGATTTTCAAAATAGAAAATATAACACCGCCCTTAAGGCCACCAGTTCTCTGTCCTGGTTGTCCTCATAGAGCAACATATTATGCTGTCTTTAAAGTTTTAAGAAAGTTAAAAATAAAAGATGCAATATTTCCATCAGATATAGGATGTTATACACTTGGAATAGGAAAACCTTTTGATATGGCTGATACATGTTACTCTATGGGAAGCTCAATAGGAGTTGCCTGTGGTTTATCTAAATCAACTCAACAAAAAGTGATTGCTTTTATAGGAGATTCAACCTTTTTTCATGCAGGAATTCCTCCTTTAATTAATGCTTTCTACAATAAAAATGATTTTTTACTTTTTATTCTTGATAATGGAACAACTGCAATGACTGGACATCAACCAAATCCAGGAGTTGGATTTGACGGTATGGGTGAAGTTGCTCCAATAGTAAAAATTGAGGACCTTGTAAAAGGTATAGGAATAAAATTTGTTAAGGTTGTTGATCCATACAATTTATCTGAAACTATGAATGCAATAGAAGACGCTTTAAAACAAGAAGGGGTTAAGGTTATTATTGCAAGAAGAGAATGTGCATTGATAAGAGATGATAGATTAAGAAAAGAAGGAGTTATAATTAAATATTTTATTAATGAAGATAAATGTAGAAATTGTTTAATTTGTGTAAGACAATTTTCATGTCCTGCAATTTATATTGAAAATGATAAAGTTAAAATTAATGAAGTTTTATGTGATGGTTGTGGAGTTTGTAGTGAAGTTTGTCCATTTAATGCAATAGAGGTGATAAAATGAATGAATTTAACATTTTAATTGTTGGAGTTGGAGGGCAAGGGGTTTTAAAACTTGCTGAAATGATTTGTGAAGTTTCTTTACTTGAAAATAAAAATGCATTAATGAGTGAAATTCATGGTATGGCACAAAGAGGTGGGTCTGTTTTTTCTGAAGTTAGAATTGGAGATGTCTTAAGTCCAATTTTTGAAGATGGTGAAGGAGATTTAATGATTTCATTAGAACCTTCTGAGGTTTTAAGATATATTCATAAATTAAAAAGAAATTCCTTCATATTAATAAATGATAGTGAAATAATTCCTTTTACTGTTTCTTTAGGAATTTCATCATATCCAAAGAAAGAAGAAATTTATAAATCTTTAAAAGATTTAACAGATAAACTTTACATAATTAATGGAACAAAATTATTAGAAGAAAAGAGCATCGCTTATACTTTAAACTCTTTTATGTTTGGAGTTTTCTCATATTTAAATCCGTTAAACTTTTCTTTAGACAATTTTTATAAAGTTCTTGAAGATAACTTTAAAGGAAAAAATTTAGAGTTAAATAAAATCTCATTTGAATTCGGAAGAGAAAAAATAAAAGAGTTTAAGATATAATAAATTAAAAAGGAGGATTAATGATGGAAAAAAGATTTTTAACTCCTGGAAAATTTAAAGGATTAAAGAGACTCGCAGATGAGAGTGGTAGATTTAGAATGCTTGCAATAGACCAAAGAGGCTCTTTAAGAAAAATGCTTTCAAAGGCAACTGGGAAAGATACAAAAGAGATAAAATATGAAGATATGGCTTTAGCAAAAAGACTTGTTATAGAGTATCTTTCTCCATATTTTTCTGCAACTTTAACTGATCCGCAATATGGACTTCCCGAAGGAATAAAATTCCTTGATAGAGATTCAGCACTTCTTCTTGCAATTGAGGAGAGTGGAACAAAAGAGGGAGGATATAAGAATAGAGAAAAATTAACGCCTATTCTTGAAGGTTGGAGTGTTGAGAAAATTAAAAGAGCAGGAGCAGATGCTGTGAAACTTCTTTTATATTATAGACCTGATTCTTCACCAGAAATAAAAGAACATCAAGAGAACATCGTAAGAATGGTTGGTAATGAAGCAAAAAGATTAGATTTTCCATTTGTTTTAGAGCCGATGAGTTATCCATTTAAAGATGATGAGGTTGAAAATGAAACAAATTTTATTAGAAGAAAACCAGAAATTGTATTAAAAACAGTTGAAGAATTTTCAAAAGAAGAGTATGGAGTTGATATTTTAAAACTTGAATTTCCAGTAGATTTAAAATTTGTAGATGATTTTTCATGGGGAGCTTTTGATGGAAAGGAGAGAGACGCTGTTTTTACAATTGATGATGCATATGAATTTTGTGAATCAATAACAGAAACTTCCCGTGTTCCTTGGGTTATTTTATCAGCAGGAGTAGATATTGAAGAGTTTTTAATTAATGTTGAAATTGCAAGTGAGTCTGGAGCAAGTGGTTTTCTAGCGGGAAGAGCGGTTTGGAAAGAATTTACAAAATTTTTCCCCGATTCATCAAGTATGAGTTTGTGGCTTAAGACTACTGGTGTTGAAAGATATTATAAACTTGTTGATGCATCAGCAAAGGCTGTGCCTTTCTTTGAGCATCCATATTTTGAAAGTTTCGCAAATATAAGAATTGAAGATGAGGGCGAGAGTTGGTATTTAAAATATAAAGATTTTAAAGGTGAAGACTCAAAAGAGATTAAAAAAGGAAAGGAAGAATATTAAAGAAAAAAGAGATTAAGGGAGGTGTATTTAGCACCTCCCTTAATTGTGATTTATTTATTAACACCTAAATTTTAAAATTGTATATTATTCAGCCTGATCATTTGTGACTATAAATTTCTTTTCTGTCATAAAATACCTCCCTTAAATTATAAAAATTAATCTACATCACACAAACAATGATATTTTTTCTTTTTTTCCATATAAAATATTGACAATAAGATTTTCTATGATAATATAATTAATTTAATACCTAAGTAAGGAGGGCACCATGAAGAGGTTAACTTTAATTTTAGTAGTTTTAATGTTATTAGTAGGTATTGCAAGTTTTAACTCTGCTTGCAAACCAAAACCACAGGTTCAAGGAGAGATTAAAATCGGTGGAGTTGGACCAATTTCAGGTGAGGCTGCAACATTTGGTCTTTCAACAAGAGAAGGTGAAGAGTTAGCAGTTGAGGAATGGAATGCAAAGGGTGGAGTTTTAGGTAAAAAAATCAAACTCATTTTTGAAGATGATAAAGGTGATCCAACAGAAGCAGCAACAGTTTATACAAAATTAATTGAACAAGACAAAGTTGTTGGGATTGTTGGAACAGTAATGAGCAAATGTTCTCTTGCTGGTGCGCCAATTGCTCAAGCCAAAGGTGTTCCAATGATTTCACCAACATCTACAAATCCAAAAGTTACAGAAGTTGGTGATTACATTTTTAGAGCATGCTTTATTGACCCATTCCAAGGAACAGTCGGTGCTAATTTTGCTTATAACGATTTAGGAGTTAGAAAAGCAGGATGCATTTTTGATATCGGAAACGATTATACAAAAGGTTTAGCAGAATTCTTTAGAGATCAATTTATAAAACTTGGAGGTCAAATTGTTGGATTTGAATCACATCCAACAGGAGCAACAGATTTTAAGGCACAATTAACAAATCTTATTAAAGCAGGAGCAGAACTTATTTACATCTCTGATTATTACAATGATGCAGGACTAATTATGAAGCAAGCAAGAGAACTTGGTTTTAAGGGCTATTTCTTAGGTGGTGATGGTTGGGATTCTCCAAAGTTAGTTGAGATTGGTGGTCAAGCAGTGGAAGGTGGTTTCTTCACTAACCACTTCTCAAAAGATGACCAAAGACCAGAAGTTCAAGAATTTGTAAAGAAATATAGAGAAAAATATGGAAAAGATCCAGATGCTTTAGCCGCTCTTGCTTATGACGCAATGAATATTATGCTTACAGCCATTCAAACCGCTGGATCAACTGATGGTGCAAAGATAAGAGATGCAATGAAGAGTCTTACATTTAAGGGTGTTTCTGGTGTAATTAAATTTGATGAAAAGAGAAACCCAGTAAAGTCAGCAGTTATTATTGAAATTAAAAATGGCCAACAAGTTTATAAGACAACTGTAAATCCATAAAATTTATTTAGATTAGGAGGGGCAAGAAGCCCCTCCTTTTATTAAGGAGAGTTATGGAAAAGATATTTAATTTACAACAGTTAATTAATGGAATTCAACTTGGAAGCATTTATGCATTAATTTCTCTTGGTTATACAATGGTATATGGTATAGTAAGGCTCATTAACTTTGCGCATGGCGACTTTTTTATGATTGGAGCATTTGCAGCATATTTCACTGTTGTTCTTTCTTCAGCCAAAGGATTAAATATTCCAGTTTTTCTCGTTTTTCTTATAAGTATGGCCTCAGGAGCAGGAGTTGCAGCACTTGCAAATCAAGTTGCATATAAACCTTTAAGATATAAACCAAGGCTCTCTGCTTTAATTACAGCAATTGGAGTTTCTATGTTTATTGAGTATATTTTTTCTGCTCTTCCATTTATTGGGCCATCATATAGGGCTTTTCCTAATAATCAATTAATAAAAAGTAAAATATTTGAATTTGGAACATTTACATTATCGAATTATGCTATTATTGATGTCCTTGTAAGTATTGGTTTAATGTTGTTTTTAACCTACCTTGTTAAATATACAAAAGTTGGAAAAGCAATGAGAGCAGTTTCTCAAGATAAAGATGCAGCAAAACTTATGGGAATTGATATTGAAAAAATAATAATGATAACATTTATTGTTGGTGGAGCATTTGCAGGAGCAGCAGGAATTTTAACTGGAATTTCATATCCAAGAATTTTTCCATATATGGGAATTCTTCCAGGTCTTAAGGCTTTTATTGCAGCAGTTTTGGGTGGTATTGGAAATATCCCAGGTGCAATGCTTGGAAGTTATATAATGGGCATATCAGAAACTTTTGCTACTTCATACAATTCACTTCTTGGCGAAGGTATTGCATTTGCAATTTTAATTATTGTATTGATCTTTAGACCTCAAGGACTTCTTGGTGAAACAATTGCAGAAAAGGTTTAGGAGGATAGAATGAGACTTTCAAGAAATCTCAAATTAATTTTTTATGCCTTGATTTTTTATCTTTTTATTTTTTTAACTCATAGATTTCAAATTTTAATAAATGATTATCTTCTTCATATAATAAATGTTTCACTTATATATGTTATTCTTACTGTTAGTTTGAATTTAATTAATGGTTTTACAGGTCAATTTTCAATAGGACATATGGGTTTTGCAGCAGTTGGTGCATATATTTCAGGAATTTTAACAACTCTTATATGGAAAATTCAACCTAATAGTATATATAATTATATACTTTTTATAATTGCAATGATAATTGGTGGAATAAGTGCTATGGTAATAGGATATCTTATTGGACTTCCAACCTTAAGATTAAGAGGAGACTATCTTGCAATTGTTACTCTCGGATTTGGTGAAATAATAAGAACAATTATTAATAATGTCGATTATGTTGGTGGTCCAAGAGGTCTTCTTGGTATTCCAAAATTTTCGAACTTTACAATAATTTTTGTAATAACATTAATTTCAGTAATAGTAATGAGAAATATTGTTTATTCAACACATGGAAGAGCATTTAAATCAATCAGAGAAGATCAAATTGCTTCAGAACTTGTTGGTGTAAATACCACAAAATACAAAGTTATGATATTTACAATTGGTTCATTTTTTGCTGGAATTGCTGGTGCTCTTCTTTGTCATCTTCTTCAAATTGCACATCCAACTCAATTTGGATTTATGGGTACAATTTTAGTTCTTGTTATGGTCTATGCTGGTGGAATGGGAAGTATTTCTGGTTCAATAATTGCAGCGTTTGGCTTAACATTTATGTCTGAAGGATTGAGGCTTGTTTTAAGACAACTTGATGAGATGACACCAACAATATCAATTGGAATTGAATGGAGAATGGTAGTTTATTCTTTACTATTAATTCTAATAATGCTTTTTAGAACAGAAGGTCTTATGGGGAAAAGAGAGTTAAAAATTCTTGTACCAGAAGAGGAGGAGAGATAAAATGGACATAGTTCTTTCGCTTAAAAATGTAACTCATTACTTTGGTGGTTTAAGAGCAGTTAGCAATTTTAATCTTGATTTACCTAAAGGTGCATTATGGGGTTTAATTGGGCCAAACGGTGCTGGAAAAACAACAATATTTAACTTAATAACTGGTGTATATACACCAACTCAAGGAAAGATAATTTTTGAAAATGAGGATATAACAGGTTTAAAATCTCATTTAATAATTGAAAAAGGAATTGCAAGAACATTTCAAAATTTAAGAATTTTTAATGAACTTACAGTACTCGATAATATTAGAGTTGCGAGGCACTTTAGAACTAATTATTCAATTTTTGATTCTATACTTAGAACCAGAAAATATTTTGAAGAAGAAAAAAGAATAAAAGAAGAAGCACTAGAATTACTTGAATTATTTGGCTTAAAACACAGAGCAAATGATTTAGCAAAACACTTACCTTATGGTGAATTGAGAAAACTTGAAATTGCAAGAGCACTTGCAACAAAACCAAAACTACTTCTTCTTGATGAACCAGCAGCAGGTATGAATCCAAAAGAGGTTGGAACGCTTATGGAATTAATTCATTCAATAAGAGATACATTTAAAGTTACAATTCTTCTTGTTGAACATCAAATGAGAGTTGTAATGGGAATTTGTGAAAGAATTAAAGTTATGGATTTTGGTGAAACAATTGCTGAAGGTACTCCAGATGAAATAAAAAATGATAAAAGAGTAATTGAGGCTTACCTTGGAAGCGAAGGAGGAAGATAAGATGCTTGAAGTTGTAAATCTTGAAGTAAGTTATGGAGCAATAAAAGCACTTAAAGGAATATCATTTAAAGTTAAACCAGGAGAAATTGTAACACTTATTGGAGCAAATGGTGCTGGAAAAACAACCACTTTAAGAACAATAAGTGGATTAATTAAACCTTCAAAAGGAAAAATATATTTTAAAGGTCAAGATATCACAAATCTTGACGCACATAAAATTGTTGAACTTGGAATCTCACATGTCCCTGAGGGAAGAAGAGTTTTTGCAACATTAACAGTTATGGAAAATCTTGAACTTGCTGCATGGACAATTAAGGATAAAAAAATAAGAAATGAGAGATTTGATATGGTTTTTGAAATTTTTCCAAGACTTAAAGAGAGAAGAAAACAACTTGCAGGAACTCTCTCAGGTGGTGAACAACAAATGCTATCTGTTGCAAGAGCATTAATGATTGGTGGAGATATTATGCTTCTTGATGAACCATCAATGGGTCTTGCTCCAATTCTTGTTGATGAAATTTTTGATATTCTTGAAAAAATAAATAAACAGGGAACAACAATTTTACTTGTTGAGCAAAATGCAAGAAAAGCACTTAATCTGGCTAATTATGCTTATGTTCTTGAAGTTGGAACAATTGCTCTTGAAGGAGATGCAAAAGAATTGCTTAATGATCCACGAGTAAAAGAGGCATACCTTGGAGGATAGGAATTCATATAGAAAAATTTTCGAGAACTAAACCTTCTCCAGGCTCATATAAATCTATTAACTCTCTTTCTTTGTATAAATAAATTCTTAATTTAAAAAACTTTTTATTATCTTTTTCAGAAAATTTTTTTGTATCAATTTTAATTAAAATAGAGCCTTCACCAAAATTAAAAAATAAATTTTTTATAAAAATATCACCAACTTTTTTCTCATTTAAACCATCTAATATAATAATAGAAATTGATTTATTGGTATAGTTAAACAAAGACCACCTCATTTTTATTTTTAAAAAATAAAAAGAGTCAATTTTAACACCACTTATTCCTGTTATTGTTATATTTTCTTTTAAATATTTATCATTAAGAATCTCTTCATATGGATATATTGACTCAAAATAATTTTTATTTTTTTTGAAATCCAATCTTACACCAGCATGAAAAGATTGTAATGTTGTAAGATTTCTCACCTCTTTTTCGTAATATCCATTATATTTATCAAAATAACCATAAGTTGGGTCTAAATTTATCCATTTTCCGCCTACAAAAGATTCAACAAATGTGTGATCAACTGGAAAACCAGATGCAAAAATAAGTCGTGATGGAATTCCCAAACTTCTTAATAAAGAAAGAAGAACAATAGATCTTTCTGAACATACTCCATAAATTGAACCCTCTTTTTCAAATTTTTCAATATAATAATAATCTGGATAATCACCAGTAAAAGTAACATTAATTCCTGAGGCAAAAACTTTCATAACGAAATTTAATATCTCTTTTGAGGTTTCAAAATCATCATCCTTTTTTAATTTTTCAACAAAATATTTTATTTTTTCATTATATGGGTGAATTCCACCTTCTTTTTCAAGAAGCGGGGTTGTAATTCCATATTCAAAATTATATCCAACAATGTAAGGTATTAAATCTTTATTAGTAGTATTAAAATGGAAATTTTTAACAGTTCCAATAATTATTTTTAATTCATAAGGTCTAAAATAGTGAACAAAAGTTAATTTTCCAGTATAAACTCCTTGTAAAGAATTTGTTTTTATTTTCAGTTTTAAAAAAATTTCTCTTTTTGGAAGAACTCCATCAATATGATAATATCCATTTTCATAAATTGGTTTTATCCAGTTAAATTTATTATTTTCTCTTTCTCTTTCACCCATTGCCCACTCAATTATTTCTATATTTGCATTAAGAGGATTTTCAATCTTTATCTTCAAATTAAAACTGTAATCTCTCTCGAAATAAAGTTTATCTATTATTTCAAATTCACTATCTATTTTATAATAGTGAATAATTGGAAATGGTAATTCTTGAGGATTGCCTAAAAGTGATAAAAAGTAAATATAATTATAATATATGAGCCATATAAAAAATAGAGATATAAATAAAAATAGATAACTCTTAAAGTATTTTTTAATGTGTCTTTTTATCTTTAAATATTTTTCAATAACTTTTCAAATTCCTCTAACCTCTCGTTTATAACCTTAACTTTAACTTCTTTAATCAAGGAAGTAGCGATAGAAAAATCTCCAACATAATAGGAAAAATGAGCATCTGAAGATATAAAAATTTTTACATTATATTTTTCACAAAGATATAACATATCTTTGTAATAATTAATCCAGATCTCTCCTCTTTTAAGAACATTGTTATTTAATTCTAAAAATTTGCCCAAATCAGATGCTGCTTTAACTACCTCTTCAAGATTTATAGGATATGGAAAATATGGATCACCTGGATGAGCAACTCCTTTTATATAACTTTTTTTAAGAGCCCTTATCATACTTTTCGTATTTTTCTCTTTCGAATTTGAAGAGTATGGAGTTTGGTTATGAAATGCAATTATATTGAAATCTAAATTTTTTAAAATTGATTCAGGAAGATCAACATCTCCCTCATCAGAAATTATATTTAATTCAACACCTGTAAAAATTTTTATACCATCAATATATTCAGGAAGATATCTAGAAGCAAGCATCTTAAAATATTCTATACTTGGACTATCTGGTCTAAATGGTCCATGATCTGTTATACAAATTCCTTTTAAACCAACTTTTTTGGCCTGATTAACATTTTCAATTAATGTTGAGAAAGCATGACCTGTTAAAATTGTGTGAGTATGGGCATCAACTTCGATTTTCATCTTTTAGATTCCTCAATTGGAATAAATCCTTCACCCAATACTTCTCTTGCATCACCAATAATTACAAATGCTTTTGGATCTTCTTCATGAATTATTTCTTTTAATTTTGAAATCTCTCTTTGATGAACCACACAAAGAAGTGCTTTCTTTTCAACACCTGTATATGCACCTGTAACCGAGAGTTCAGTTACTCCTCTTTCAAGTTCATCCATAATTCTTATTTTAATTTTGTCAACTGCATTTGAAATTATAAATACAGTTTTTGCTGTTAAAAAACCTTCTTGAACTGCATCTACTACTTTTGAAGAAATAAAAAGAGAAAGCATTCCATAAAGTGAATATTCAAGTGCTTTAAAAACAATTCCTGCAATAAGCACTATGGTTGTGTCAAGAATGAACATTGATGTCCCAAAAGAGAGACCTGTATAACTATAAATAATTTGACCTAAAAGATCAGTGCCACCAGTACTACCCCAGTTTTTAAAGACAATTCCTACTCCAATGCCAACAAGTACTCCACCATAAATTGCCGCAAGAAGTGGATTTGATGTTAGAGAAGAGAAATAAATTGAGAAAAAATCAATAAAAAATGAAGATGTTATAACTCCAAAAAGAGTCAATCCTATAAAATTAAAACCCCATTTTTTACCAGCAATTATAAATAGTGGAAGATTTAGAATAAAATACATTGTTCCAACTGGAAAGCCTATTAAGTGATAAATTATGATTGATAAACCAGAAAATCCACCTGGTGCAATTTTATTTGGTGATAAAAATAAAACAATACCAAAGGCTTGTATTATTGATCCTAAAGTTATTCCTAATAATCTTTTAATTAATTTCTTTATTGGTGTTTTTATCTTTTTCATCCTTTATATATTTTAAATAACTCCATATAAATTCATCAATATTTCCAGAAATTACTTCTTCAACATTATATATTTCTAAACCAGTTCTGTGATCTTTAACAAGTGTATATGGATGAAAAACATAACTTCTAACTTCATAGCCCCATGAAGCAGAAACAAAACCTCCCTTAAGTTCATAAATTTTTTTTTCTTTCTCTCTTCTTTTTAATTCAATTAATTTCGCCATAAGTATTTTCATTGCAGTTTCCTTATTTTTTAATTGAGATCTCTCATTTTGACAGGTTGCAGTTATTCCTGTTGGTAGATGAACAATTCTTACTGCGGAATCAGTTTTATTAACATATTGACCTCCATGACCACTTGCTCTAAAAACATCAATTCTTAATTCATCTTCAGAAATTTTTAACTCTTCATCTTCAATTTCTGGAATTACTTCAACTAAAGCAAAAGATGTGTGTCTTCTTCTATTTGCGTCAAAAGGTGAAATGCGTACTAATCTATGAACTCCACCTTCTCCTTTAAGAAGACCATAAGCATATTTTCCTTTTACAAGTATTGTTGCACTTTTTATACCAGCTTCTTCTCCATAAGATACATCAACAACTTCAGTTTTAAAACCTTTTTTGTCGCACCATCTCAAATACATTTCAAAAAGAATTTGAGTCCAATCCATAGCATCAACTCCACCAGCACCTGAGGATAAAGAAAGAATTGCGTTTTTATCATCATATTCACCTGAAAGAAAATAGATCTTTTTGTACTCTTCAAGATTCTCGATTAATTTCCTTATATTTTCTCTTAACTCTTCTCTTAAACTCTCGTCTTCTTCTTTTTCAAGAAGTTCAACAATTATTTCACTCTCTTTTAACAATGAAATAATATTATCACCTCTCTCTTTCTCTTCTTTTAGTCTTTCAAGATCAGATAATATTTTTTTTGCCTCTTCACTACCCCAATCTTTTATAATAAAAGTTTTTTCTTCAAGTTCTTTTATTTTTAAATTTATCCTAAGAAGTTCCTCTTTAAGAGAGAGGTTTTCAAACTCAATTTTTAGTTTTTTTAAGTTCTCTTCTTCTTTCCTCTCTATTCTTTTTTCGTTCAATTGTTATCTCCACTCTAAATAAGAATTTAATCCAATCTTCTCTTATTGATTTCAACATTGATTGAAATAGTTCAAATCCTTCAAGTTGATATGCAATTAATGGTTCCTCATGTCCATATGCTCTAAGACTAATTCCTTCTTTAAGGTGATCCATATTATATAGGTGATCTTTCCATTTATTATCAATTATTCTTAATAAAAGATATCTTTCAATTTCTCTTAAAGGATCTTCTCCAAAAGAGTTTTTTATTTCTTCAATATTTTTAGAAAGTTCTCTAAGTTGATTCTCTTTTTCAATATATCTTTTTTGAGCAATATCAAATAAAACTTTTTTAACTTCACTCTCTTTTATTTTTGAGAGTTCTTGAGGAGGTATGAGAATTTGAGTTAAGTCTAAAAATGCCTTAGATAGCCCATCATAATCTTTTTCTTCAAGAGTTTTTGATAAATGTATTTCACAGATTTCATTTAAAATCTCATCTAAAAATTTAAATACATCTTCTCTTAGATTTGCTTTTTCTAAAATTCTTCTCCTTTCTTTATATATAATCTCTCTTTGTTTATTCAAAACATTATCATACTCAAGTAAATGCTTTCTTATTTCAAAGTGATAGGCTTCAACCCTTTTTTGAGCATTTTCAATAGTTTTTGAAAGAAGAGGATGTTCAAGAGGGGTTTCATCCATTTTAAAGAAATCCATAAGTTTTTTTATCATATCTCCACCGAATATTCTTAAAATTTCATCTTCAAGTGAAAGATAAAATCTTGAACTTCCTGGATCTCCTTGTCTTCCTGCTCTACCTCTCAACTGATTATCTATTCTTCTTGATTCATGTCTTTCTGTTCCAATTATGTGAAGTCCACCTAACTCTTTTACCCCTTCACCTAAAACAATATCAACACCACGACCAGCCATATTTGTTGCTATTGTAACCATTCCCTTTTCTCCAGCATGTTTTATTATTTCTGCCTCTTTTTCATGATATTTTGCATTTAAAACTTGGTGTGGTATTCCTTCTCTTTTTAGCATTGAAGATAAAATCTCAGATTTTTCGATTGATCTTGTTCCAACAAGAACAGGTCTCCCAATTTTATACCACTCTTTTATCTCCTCAACAATTTTTTTAAATTTTATTTTTTCTGTTCTATATACAACATCTGGATAATCTATTCTTATCATTGGTTTATTTGTTGGAATTACAATAACAGGAAGACCATAAATTTCTATAAATTCATCCTCCTCTGTTTTTGCAGTTCCTGTCATTCCTGCGAGTTTCTTATACATCCTAAAATAATTTTGAAAAGTTATTGTAGCAAGTGTTTGACTCTCTTCTTTTACTTTTAAACCCTCTTTTGCTTCGATTGCTTGATGAAGTCCATCAGAATATCTTCTTCCAAACATTAGTCTTCCAGTAAATTCATCAACAATAATTACTTCACCATCTTTAACAATATAATCTACATCCTTTTTGAAATGAACAAGTGCTCGTAATGCTTGAATCACATGACTAACAAGTTCAACATTTTCACTTGCATAAAGATTTTCTACTCCAAAAAATTTTTCAACTTTTTTAACACCAGATTCAGTTAAAGTTACATTTTTTTCTTTCTCATCTGATGTATAATCTTCATTTATTTTTAATTGTTTTGCAATTTGCGCTGCTTTGTAATAGATTTGAGTACTTTTTTCACTTGGTCCAGATATAATAAGAGGTGTTCTTGCTTCATCTATTAAAATTGAATCAACTTCATCAACAATTGCATAAAAAAGTTCTCTTTGAACTATTTGATCAAGAGAAATTGCCATATTATCTCTTAAATAATCAAAACCAAATTCGTTGTTGGTTCCATATGTTATATCAGCGAGATATGCATCTTTTCTTGAACATGGTACAAGTTTAACAGTAAATTTTTGAGGATCATCCCATTCAACAAGGAAAGACGCTTCATGTTGGATAACACCAACACTTCTTCCTAAAAATTTATAAATTGGTCCCATCCATAAAGCATCTCTTTTTGCAAGATAATCATTAACTGTTACAAGATGGACTCCTCTTCCTAAAAGTGAATTTAGATATATTGGAAGAGTTGCAACAAGGGTTTTTCCTTCACCTGTTTTCATTTCTGCAATTTTTCCTTCATGAAGTACAACTCCACCCATAAGTTGAACATCAAAATGTCTAAGTCCTATTGTTCTTTTTGAAACTTCTCTCACAACTGCAAATGCTTCATATAAAAGACTATCAAGACTTTCTCCATTTTCTATTCTTTTTATGAATTCATTGGTTTTATTTTGCAATTCATCATTTGTTAATTTACTAATATCTTCTTCAAGAGAATTTATCTTTTCAACATATGTAGATAATCTTTTTAATTCTTTTTCTTCTCCTGAAAATAGTTTTTTTAAAAAATTTGCCATATTACTCCTTGTCTAATGATAAAATTACTCCTACAAATCTTACTTTTGGAGTTTCGAATATAATTTTACCCCCAACCCTTACTGTTACTCTATTATATGATAATACTAACTTCTTTGATTTGTTTACACTTTTTACAGTTAAAATCATACTTTTAAAAATTGGATGTGGTGATTTAACAATCTCACCAGTTGAAGTTTCTACAGGATGTTCTGCATCTTTTACTACTTTATCAATAATTACAAAAATTTTGTTTCCACTACTATCAATTAGATAATCTCCAATATTTACATTGTCACAAACTTCTTGAAGTACATTTGAAACTGACATTTTAACTACAACATAAAAAGAAGTCTCCTTTCCTTCAGAATATTTTCTTAATACAAGAAGAATTGAAAAAAGGATTATTAAAAAAATTAGTGTATAAAAAATAAATTTTTTCATAATTATTCAGGTTCTATTAATCCATAATTTCCATCATTTCTTTTATAAACTACATTTATCTTGTCTGTGTTTGAATTTAAAAAAACAAAAAATGTGTGACCAAGAAGTTCCATTTGCATAATTGCCTCTTCTTCGTCCATTGGTTTTAAAACAAATCTTTTAACTTTTACAATTTTTGGAAACTCCTCTGTTATTACAGAGGAAGATGCTGCTTCTTCTGTTTTTTCTAAAAATTTCTTTGTTTCTCTTCTTCTCTCAACAAAACTCTCTTTATATTTTTTAATCTGTCTTTTAATTTTATCAAGAACATCATCAATTGAAGAATAAATATCTTGCGTTTTACTTTCACCTCTAATTACAGTTCCAGACATAGAAATTGTTACTTCTGATTTAAAAAGCCCCCTTTCTTTTGAAATTAAAAGATTTACATCTTGAATATTTTCAAAAAATCTTTCAGCAGTTGCAAATCTCTTTTCTGCATAGTTAATAATATCATCTGTTAAGTTTAATCCTTTTCCTTGAACAATAAGTTTCATATTATCCTCCTAAATGTTTATATTAAATATAAAAATCAAATTCAACTTTTAATTAGTATAATATTATTTCTACTTTCTGTCAAATTATTGAAATTTAAATTATTTTATAATTTTCTTAGAAGATTAATATAAAGTAGTCAATTGATTATAAGTACATATTTTTTTAATTTCTCCATTTTCAAGGACCACAATTCTATCTGCAATTTTAAAAGTTGAAGGTCTATTTAAAAAATGCTCTTGCTAATGCAATTCTTTGTGCCTCACCTGCAGATAAATTAATACCACCTTCTCCTATAATTGTATTAAGTCCATAAGGCAATTTATTAATAAAATCAATATGAGCATTTATTAATGCATTTTCTAAATCATCTATATTTATATTAGTTGCTCCATAGGTTAGATTATCATATAGAGTTCCATTAAATACAAAATTTTCATGTAAAATTAATAAAATAGACTTTCTAAGAGAAAGTAATTTAATATCTTTAATGTTAATTTCATCTAAAAATATCTCGCCTTCTTGAGGATCAAAAAATCTTACAATCAATTTTGCAAGAGTTGTTTTACCTGCGCCAGTAGGTCCTATTATTGCAGTAATACTATTAGGAGGAAATTCAATATTAATATTTTTTAAAACTTTTTTTGAATTATAATAAAAAGATACATTTTTAAAAATTATTTTTCCTTCTTTAGGGATATAATCTATTGCATCCTTTTTTTCTATAACATCTGATTTAATGTCCAGATATTTCTTTATTTATTAATTCTTTTAATTTATTTAAAAAAATTTTTTGTTCCAAATTTTCAGTTGATAAAGATTTGATCAATTGAATTTTTTTAAAATGTTCTACAGTATAACTATTTATTTCTTGTGCCTTAATTTTTGTTTTTTTAATATTATAAAGAATTGGGTTTCTAAACTTTGTAATTATATATGATTGAATAATAAGTATTATAAAAGCGAAAATTGCTAAAACAATATTCCATTTAATCATAAAAATAGCACTGATTAAAAGAATTAATTGCATTGGAATTTGAATAAGAAATTCTCGCCAAGAGTCAACAAGTGATTCTGTATCACTATGAATTCTATATGTTATACCACCACTTGTCTCTTTTTCAAAAAATTTGAGTGAAGCATATTGTAAATTTTTAAAAATGTCCAATTTTAAATATTTTGATAGGTATGATGTTAATAAAAAGGTTATTAATACTAAAACTGAAATAATAATTAAAGGTTTAAAATATGAATAATTTTTACCAATTAAAACAAAATCCATCAAATATCTAGATAGTAAAGGAGAGATAAGAGTGCATATTTCTGCTATGATACCTAAAATTATTCCAAAAAATATTTTTGTCCATTTACCTTTTAAATATAATAGGAGTAATAAAAAATAATTTTTTATATCTTTTATCATTGTAATTTAATTATAATATCTTTAGTTATTTTATTATTGATATTGATTCACTCTTTTCTTTAATTCATTTATAAAATCATCAATTTTGTATGGAGAAATTCCATATTTTCTATCATTTGTGTATAATAGAAGGACATTTTTTAATGATGAAGTCGAATACATTCTAACAATACCTAAATCTGAATATAACACATCTTTTAAGGCAAACCCAGGAAATCTAAAACTTGCTAAAATATTTAATTTTAAATCTCTAATTTCCCATTTTTTAATGTCTTTACAATTTATTATATCTTTATAAGGACCACATGAAAGGATAAGATTATTTTCTGAAAATATATATTTCATTGTATGATAAATTGAAATGTTAAATATCATATGTCCAATAAGGAACAAAACTACTACTAAAAGTAAATATTGAATAAAAAGAGGTTTTGTTCTTTTTCTTATTGCTTTTATAATATAATAAAAGAAAATTATAAGGATTAAGATAATTATTGAAAAAATTATATAGGTAAAAATATTTAACCTTGGATAAAATATCAATTCATTCATTTCACTTCCTCCTTAATTTCTTTAACTCTTCTCTCAAGTTCTTTTACAAATTCTTCTTCATTTTGTGGAGTTAAACCATATTTTCTTTTTTTAGTATATACCAATAAAATTTTACTACCCATTGATGTTGCAAACATTCTTACTTTTCCTTCATTTGCAAAGTAACAATTAAATAAAGCAATTCCAGGCATTCTTAAACTTGAAAGAGGATTGAATTCAAGGTCTTTGTTCTCCCAAGAAACAATATCTTTATAAAAAATTTTATCTTTAAAAGGTCCATATATTAAAAGAAGGTGATTATCTTTAAATTCATATCTTAAAGTATGATATGTTAAAATCAATATTAAAAAAAGTATTGAAAAGGAAATCATAATAATTAGTATTATTAATAATATTATTGTTATATGAAGTTCAGTTGCGATAATACCATAATCTTTAATTAACATTATTGATGCTATAAAAAAAGTAAGAAATACTATTAATAATGAAATATATGCATAAAATTTATATCTTGCTTTAAAAATTTTATTATTTTTCATGCTCAATCTCCTTATTTAAAATTATTTTTCTAATTTTTTTATTTGATGCAAGAGTTGGCACAACTAATAACAATGCTGCATAAAAAACTGCAACTGCAATGACATCAACAAGCACATATCCCCATGCTAAAAACCATGTTTCAGTTTTATACTTTAACAAAATAAGTGAATAAAATAAGTAAATAAAATAGATACTATAATCCACCCTAAAATAATTATTAAATAAATTGGGATATATTTTAGAACAATTTTTGTTTTTTGAATATCATCCTTCTTTAAAACTTTAAGAAACAAGGTTGTGAATATTATACCAATTATAATAAAACCAATTCCTGAAAAAGTATTTGCTAATTTCCAAACTCTTTGGTCTTCAAATGTTTTTGCAATCCTTATACCAAATAAAAAATTTTGAGGAATAAATGGTGTAATTAGTCCGGTTATTATTAAAATGATAGAAAAGATTATTAAAATATAAATTAAACTATTCTTAATAATAAATTGCTCCTTTTCTTTTTTATTTTCTATTGAATTTCTTTTAGCATAAATATGAGCATAG
Organism: Caldisericia bacterium; assembly: GCA_030018355.1. Classification (NCBI taxonomy): domain Bacteria; kingdom Pseudomonadati; phylum Caldisericota; class Caldisericia; species Caldisericia bacterium. The sequence goes on from JASEFN010000002.1 coordinate 173,925, forward strand.
ATACTAGAAATAATTGTAATTAATACTAACGCAAATAGAAATATGTACACAAGATTGTTTAATAATAAATAATTTTTATATAAATAGGCAAGAATATTGATAATTGATAGTATTGCTCCAGCAATTATTAAAAGAATACCTGCAAATTTATTAGATTTTATCCAAACTTTTTCATTTGATAATGTATCAGTAGTTCTTAAACCTATGATATAGTTAGGTTTTTTAATAAACAACATTGCAATTCCACCAAATATTAATATTAAATTTAAAATTAAATTACCAATTAAATATTTCATTTTAATTCCTCCTAATTATTTTTAAATATTAACATCATAATTATAATTTGATGTTGCTGAAGAATTATAATCAACAAAAGGTGTGTATACAGCACCAACAATAGCAATTGCACCTGCTGCAACATATAAAGCAGCTAAAAGAAATACAGCTAAAATTGCTATAGGTACAACTGTTTGTGGCTCTATATGATTTGCTAGTCCTCCTGCCACCTCAATTGTTGGAGATTCATAATTTTGCATTTTTTATCTCTTTTCTTTGTTCTTTTCTAAATAAAATATGCAAGCAATACAGAGATTATAGTCCACCCAATAATTAGTAAGATAAAAATTGTTGCAAATTTTACAAAGAGTTTAGTTCTTTCACCTTCTTCTTTTTTTACAATATTGAAAAATAGAAGAGTAAATATTAATCCAATTATTATTAAACCTATACCAGAAATTGTATTAACTTTTTTCCAGATAGCAGGATCTGAAAATGTTTTACTAATTCTTATACCAATATAAGAGTTAGGTAGAATAAAAGGAGATATTAATCCAATAATTATAAGAGTGATTGTAAAAATACACATTATATAAACAAAAGTTTTTGTGATAATAATTGGCTTAATTTGAATCTCTTTCTCCTTTTTACGTTTAAGATTTTCACTATAGATAATTCCAAAAACAGCAATTCCTAAAACTATAATAATTAATGTTATAGAAAATAAAATGTTAAACCAAATTTTCCAATAAAAAAATATGAGATAAAAGTTAAAATAAATAAGATTGCTCCAGAAACAACAATTAATAAACCTGTAACTTTATTAGACCTTTCCCAGATTTCAGGGTCAGAAAGAGTTGTAGAAGTTCTTAATTCAATATATAGATTTCTTTTTACATATTGCATTACAATTCCACCCATGATCAAAATAATAGGAAGGATCATATAAATAATATAAGGAAATTTTAAAATTTCTATTTTTATTCACCTCCTTTCTTTATTATATTATAATTTAAACTTTGTAAATTAGATTCACTTGGAATTTTAACCTCTAGCAAATCCATTTTACCTCCTTTTTTATAATTTTATTTTATTTTTTTTAATTTTGTCAAGAGGGTTAAATAAATGGAGTTAGATACAAGTATGTTAATTTGTTTTAAGTAAATTAAATTTTCTATTGAAAAAATTTTGAAAATTTATTATTCTTAAAATCAATGTATGCTAAAGTTAAAAGTTTAACTAATATTGGCCTTAAGGTTTATGAAATACTTGTTGAGGTTGATATATCATCTGGTCTTCCATCTTTTACAATTGTAGGTCTTCCTGATGCTTCAATTCAAGAGGCAAAAGAAAGGGTAAGGGCTGCAATTAAAAATTCTTTTTTTGAATTTCCAACAAAAAGAATAACTGTTAATCTTGCTCCAGGAGAAATAAAAAAAGAAGGTACTCTTTTTGATTTACCTATTGCTATTGGGATTCTTGTTGCTTCAGGTCAAATTAATCAAGAGGAAGTTCAAAAATATTATTTTGTTGGTGAATTAACCCTTGAAGGTGAACTTGGAAAAATAAATGGAGGTTTATCTTTATCTCTTTTTTTAAAAGAAAGGGAAGAACCTCTTATAATTCCTCAAAAAAATTTATCTGAATGTGCTCTATCAAAAGAGACAAAACTTCTTCCTTTTAAAAATTTAAATGAAGTAGTTCTTTTTCTAAGAGGAGAGTTAAAGAAAGAAATTTATACAAATTTAAATATAGACTTTCGTGAGGAAAATTTTGATATAGATTTTTCTGATGTGAAAGGTCAAGCATTTATTAAAAGAGCAATGGAAATTTCTGCAGCAGGAAAACACCATCTTATTATGGTTGGAACACCTGGCTCTGGTAAAACAATGCTTTCTCAAAGAATGATAACAATTATGCCAGAACTCTCTTTTGAAGAAGCAGTTGAAATCACTGAAATTTATTCAATTGCAGGACTTCTTAAAGAAGATGAGGAAATAATAAAAAGAAGGCCTTTTAGAGCACCACATCATACAATTTCATATGCTGGTCTTGTTGGTGGTGGAACAAATCCAAAACCAGGAGAAATTAGTTTAGCACATAAAGGAATCCTTTTTCTTGATGAACTTCCAGAATTTAGAAGAGATGTTCTTGAGGTTTTAAGGCAACCTATTGAAGATGGGTATATTACAATATCAAGAGTTAAAACTACATTAACTTATCCATCAGATTTTTTACTTATTGCAGCAATGAATCCTTGTCCTTGTGGATATTTTGGAGATAGTGAAAAAAATTGTACTTGTTCTTTAAATGAAATAAAGAAATATAGAGGAAAAATTTCTGGACCTCTATGGGATAGATTTGATATAAAATTAAAAGTTCCCAGAGTAAAAGAGAGTGAAGTTTTTAGTAAAGATATTGGAGAAAGTTCAAAAGTTATAAGAGAAAGAGTAAAAAGAGCGTGGGAGATTCAAAAAGAAAGGTTCAAAAAAGAAAAGATAAAATTTAATGGAAAACTTACACCAATGTTAATTAAAAAGTATATTCCTATAACAGAAGAAGGAGAGAATACATTAAAAAATGCTATGAGAACTTTAAATTTAACATTAAGAAGTTTTCACAAAATTATAAAACTTGCAAGAACAATTGCTGATTTAGAAGGAGTAGAAAAGGTAAATACATCACACCTTCTTGAAGCAATAAGTTATCAAAGATATGGGTTGATGGATGAGATTTAAATTGAAATTAATTTTAAAAATCATAACTCTGTTTTTAATTCCTTTAATTTATGAATACATAGGAATAAACTATGGTGGACCAATTGGAATAAGGTATTATTATAATCCTTCATTTAAACCACAAATTTTTGGTTTACCAATTTTAGTTTGGCTCTTTTGGGCAATTTTTATAATAACCTCTTATAATTTATCAAATTCAATGTTGATAAACATTTTCAATAAAGATTATAATCTTTTTTTAAAAGATGGATTAAATTTTATATTAATTTCTCTTTTTGATGGATTTATAGTGACAATTTTTGATTTATTTATTGATCCTATTGCTGTTAAATTTGGATTATGGAGATGGGAAAATTTTAAATTTTCCTATTTTGGTGTACCAATTGGAAATTTTATTGGATGGTTTATAATTGCAGTGTCGACAACATTTATTTTGAGAATTATTGACTATTTTATTCCCTCAAAATTGAATTTAAAATTATTGAGATTTACACCATTTATATATCTCTCTTTTATATTTATTTTATTTTTATCTTCAACAATATTATTTGATTTAGAGTTATCTTTGATGTGTTTATTAATTTCTTCACCAGTTAATTTATTATCAATCTATTTAATTAAAATGAATTTATCCAAAAAGTATTTATAAAAATTCTCAAACTGACTCTCTGTTGCAAAATGTATTTCAAAAGGATTTATGAACTCTATTTTTTGTTTAATTCAATAAAAATTTATCTTTTAATTTCTTTTTTAAAACATCATTTGAAACAATTAATATATCAATATCTTGAGGATTTTTATTTTTTAAAATTGATCCAAAGATTATAATTTTTGAGTTCTTAAAAACTTTTTTAGATTTTAAATAGAGATTTCAAAGAGTATGTTGATGGATAAGTTTTAATTTTAAGGAAGATCGTGTATTTTAAAAAAAGTTGAAGTGCTTGCTCTAAATCAAATGCAGCAAAATCATACATTTCATTATTTATGTGATATTCTGAATTTTTCAAAAATTCGTCTCATCTTTTCTTTAAATATTCAATTTCCATGATTTAATTTTACGTTAAGTTTTAATTAAAATAAAAAAAGCCCTCCCAAAAATGGGAGGGCTAAAGTTATTTTCAAGATTCTTTACAGATCACCCATTGTTAGGGCCATTACAGCTTTTTGAACATGGAGTCTATTTTCTGCAATATCATATATAATAGATCTTGGAGAACTTGCTACTTCATCTTCTACCTCATTTCCTCTATCAACTGGCATTGGATGAATAAAGTAAGCATCATTTGTAAGTTTCATAAGTTCCTTTGTCAAGATCCAATCTTTGAATTGACCTGCCATCTCAATTTCTTTTTCTTTTCCCCATTCATATCTTTTTGGACTCATCCAATTTCTTGAATAAACAACATCTGCATTTTCTAACGCTTTTCTTAAATCATTTAGAGTCCCAGAGATAATTTCAAAACTTCCATTTGATTTTCTTGCATTATCTTTTACCATTTCCATAACTTCTGGATCAAGATCATATCCAGGAGGATAAACTAGTTTTATATCCATTCCAAACATAGAGGAAATGAGAAGATTTGCGTGAACTGAAGACCAACTCCTCACCATTGTTGAATATCCCCACATCATAACGAGTTTTTTCTTTTTTACACAACGCATGTGTTCAAGCATTCCCATCATATCAGCAAGTGCTTGACAAGGATGACATTTGTCATGTGCCATTGAAATGACAGGTATATCTGCATATTTTGCATATTCTCTCAAAATGTAATCTCCATCTCCGTATTTTTCTATTGCATCTTCAAGAATTCTAATTCCAATTCCGACTCCATAACGACTCATTACTTTTGCTGCATCTTCTATTGTTTCACCTGCTTTACCCTTTTCTCTTAACCTCATTGTTTTTGGTTCAAGAAATTGAGCATGACCTCCAAGTTCGGTTGCAGCTGTTTCAAAAGATTGTCTTGTTCTTACACTTGGATTGTAAAACATCATAAAGAAAGTTTTATTTTTAAGTGCTTCTCTATAAGAATTTGTGTATCTTGCTCTCTTCATCTCTCTTGCCACTTCAAGAGTTTCTTCAATCTCTTGAAGTGACCACTCTTGAATTGTAATTAAATCTCTCCCATGTAGTCTATGCATACCACACTCCCTCTATTTATAAAAATTACTCTCTTACTATAGTTGTGCCTGCTTTTCCTTCAAGTGTCTCAAGATATTTTTCTGTTAGAGATATATACGCAATTTTACCTCCACCTTCGAGGAATTTAATTATTGCTAAAATTTTTGGACCCATACTTCCAGGTGGGAAGTGACCTTCAGCATAAAATTTTTTTGCTTCTTCAAGAGTTAGTCTTCTTAAGTCAACCTGCTTTGGTGTTTGATAGTACAATTTCGCTCCATCTTCTCCTGTGAATATTGTAAATGTAACATCAATGTCTTCTCCTCTTGCTTTTGCTCTTTGGATTAACATTCTACCAAGAAGTGATGTTGCAAGATCTTTATCAATTACTGCTTCAACTCCATTATAAATTTTTGTTCCCTTTCCATTTTTATATACAATATCATAATTACATTTAAATTCTCCTTTTTCATCTGGTTCAACCTCAACAACTGGAATTCCTCCGCCACCAACCGTAATTGGAATGAATCCTTTTTCTATTGCTGCTTCAACTGCCTCAATTTCAACAATATCTAGTGGTTCTGGAGATGGGACAACTTTTCTCCATATTTCATTTCCTTTATCATCTTTTTTATAAAGTTTCATTACCCATCCATCTTTTTTCATTCTTTCTTCTGCCTCTTCTCTTGTATATGATGGTCCAATGTATTTTGTAGGATTCTGAAATGCTGGATCATTTTTGTCAACAACAACTTGTGTTACAATTCCAACTATAGTTTTATTTATTCCATTTGCTCTTAATTCATTTCCTAAAATTTGTCCAATCATGTATCCCATTGATCCTTGTGTGTCAGATCCACAAACATCAAGTGGAATTGGTGGTAAAATTGGTCTTGAATATTCTGACCTCAAGAAAACATTTCCAACTTGTGGACCATTACCATGTGTTATTATGTAGATATCATCTGGAAATTGTTTCATAATTCTTGCAATGTGTTTGCATGTTTCAGATGTTCTTTTCCATTGCATCGCAATGTCTGGAATAATTGGTTTACCATTCTTATCTGTTAAACCAACAGGTGAAACTTCATTTCCTCCAAAAGCAAATATTCTGATGTGCTTCTTTGCCATAGTTTTAAATCCTCCTTTAAATATAGTTTTTTATAAGACCAACTCTCTCATTAAACTCTCTGATTTTTTCATCCCATATTTTGTACGAATTTAATTTTTCCTTAAAATAATTTTCATTATTCCATTGCTCTTCTAACTCTTCGACACTCTTTCCTCTCTGTTCTACCCAAGTGAAATATTTTAAATTATGAATTCTTCTTTTATCATAATAGGAAAGTTCAAGCATCCAATTTGTTGTTTGGTTAATAAATATATCCTCAAAATCTTTCTCTGCTTGATTTATTGTATATTCTCCTTTTGCTTCTCTCAATTCAATAATCCTTGAACCATAAAGTTCCATTGAATCAGTAGCAACAGTCATAATTATATCATTTTCTTTAAATTCATAGTACTTTGCAAGTTTAATTGATCCAATTAAATTTGCAATGCTTGAGATTCCTAAAAGATTAAGATTTTCAACAAATGTTTCATCGATTTTTATACTTTTAAGAAACTCTTTTCCCTTTTCTTCATTAAATAACCTTAAAACTCTCATACAATCTTCATCATCAATATCAACTACAATATCAAGATTTTTAACATCCATTACCCATGGTACATGTTTATCACCAATTCCTTCTATTCTATGAACTCCATAACCATTTAAAAGAAGCGTAGGACATTGAAGTGCTTCACCTGCTGCAATTTTTATACTTGGAAATTTTTCTCTTAAATAATTTCCTGAGCCAAGAGTTCCTGCAGAACCTTGAGTTAAGAAAAGTGCTGATAGTTTATCATTCTCTTTTTTAATTTTATAATAAACTTCTTCCATTGCTGGTCCTGTTACTGCGTAGTGCCATGTGGGATTTCCAAAATCATCAAATTGATTTAAAACAACAACTTCATCTGGATATAATCTTTTTAATTCTTCACTTTTGTCAAAAACTTCTTTTACATTACTTTCACTTCCTGGTGTTGGATATATCTCAGCGCCCATACTTTTTAACCATTCAAATCTCTCTTTACTCATTCCCTCAGGAAGAACTGCTATACTCTTACATCCAAGAAGATTCGAATCATAAACTCCACCTCTACAATAGTTTCCAGTTGAAGGCCAAAGGGCCTTGTGTTTTGTTGGATCAAATTGTCCAGTAACAAGAAGAGATACAAGGGGGCCAAATGTTGCACCAACTTTATGTGAACCTGTGGGAAACCATTTACCAATAAGCATTACAATTCTTGCTTTAACGCCAGTCAACTCTTTTGGAAATTCTATAAAGTTAACTCCATTAAAACCACCGCCAAATTTTTTTGGTTCATTTTTCCATGTAATTCTAAATAAATTTCTTGGATGTGTATCCCAAAGTCCAACATTTTTTAACTCTTCTTTAATTTTATGAGGGATCTTTTCTGGATCCCTCATCTCTTCATAAGTTGGAATAATTATATTTCTCTCTCTTGCTCTTTCAATTGCTTTCTTTAAGATTTCCTCACTTTTAATTTCCATAAATTTACCTCATAAGAAGAACCATAATTGCTTTTTGAACATGTAATCTATTCTCTGCTTCATCAAAAACAACAGATTGTGGTCCATCAATAACATCATCATCAACTTCAAAACCTCTATCTGCTGGAAGGCAATGCATATAAATTGCATCTTCTTTTGCTAATTTCATCATCTCTTTTGTTGTTTTCCAATGTTTGTTTTTCTCAAAAAGTTCTTTAGTTTTTTCTAACATTGGTTTATCAACTTCTGGAGGAATGAAATGTTTGCTTGTCCATGATTTTGGATAAACAATATCAGCATCTTTAAATGCTTCTTTCATATCATTTACAATTTCAAAACTTCCACCATATTTTTTAACATTTTCTTTTACTGCATCAATTATATTTGGATCAAGTTCTAATCCTTCTGGATGTGCAAGAGTAATATTTAAACCAAATTTTGAAGCAACTGTTATTGCACTTTGAGGAACTGCAAGGGGTTTTTCAACAGATGGGGAATATGCCCAACTCATTACAAATTTCTTTCCTCTTAGATCTCTTCCTTTCTTTTCAATTATTGTCATAATATCAGCCATTGCTTGGCATGGGTGATACATATCGTCTTCCATATTAATTACTGGTATATCTGCCCAATATGCAAACTCTCTAATCATTCTGTTCGCTTCTCCATAGATCCAATCTACTGGCTCTCCATAACAACGGATTGCAATTCCTTCACCCATTCTTGATAAAACTCTTGCAACATCAGAAACTCTCTCTGTGGAATATGCAATTTCTCTTCCTGGAAGAGCAGGAGTATAAATCTGTTTTGGATTAAGATCATGAGCATGACCACCAAGTTGATGCATTCCTGCTTCGAATGAATTTCTTGTTCTTAAAGATTGATTATAAAAAATCATAAAAAGAGTTTTCCCCTTTAAAAGTTCGTGTGGTTCACCTGTGGCTCTTTTTCTTTTTAAGTCCCAAGCAACTTCAAGAATTGTTTCAAGTTCTTCTTTTGTATACTCAAGGTCAGTAATCCAATCTCTTCCCCTGAAACTCTCTGTTTTCATAGAAAACCTCCTGATAGAAATTATTTTATTTAAATTTTAAATTCTAATGAATATAAAGTCAATAAATTTCAAATGTTATCTCTCTCAATTTTAAATAGAGGAGAGAATTTATTGGTCATTGATAATTACTTAAATAAATACTTTTTAAATCAAAATTACATTGAACCACTTTTAAAATTTCCAATTAAAATTTTTAAATAAGAAAAGATTCATATACTATAATAATACTTTTTAAATTTTAGTTTATTAATGCAACTAAACCTTCGGATATGAGTTTTATAGATCGGAATTATATTATAGATGATCTCTCTATTGTTGCATTATACATTTCTAAAGTTTAATCATTTATAAAACATGAATAGTTATTATTTTTTCTGCAGTATAATTAAAAATTTTTATTCTTACTCTTTAAAACAAAATTATTTTAATCATAATTTCATTAAGTGTTCTATTCTCTCAATAGGTGGGGGATGGGTGTATTTAAATTTTGAATAGAGTGGGTGTGGAAAAAGATTTGAAAGATTATCTTTAAAGATCCTTTTTAGAGACAGAATCATAGAATCTTTATCTGTCAATTTTGCAGCAAACTCATCTGATTCAAATTCAAATTTTCTACATATTGAATTTATTAAAAATTCGATTGGAAAAAGAATACTTGATAAAAAAACGCCAGTGTAAATTATTTTTAAATCTATACAAATTTTACATGAATAAAAAACTTCAGAAATCTTTGTATTTATTAAAATATTAAAAAGAAAGAGAATAGTTATTATAAAAATTGATGAAAGAATAAATGATTTAAAGATATGCCCCTTTTTATAATGACCAAGTTCATGAGCAAATATTGATAAAATTTCATCTTGAGAATGATTTTTTATAAGAGTGTCATAAAAAACAATTTTCTTTGTTTTTCCTATTCCTGAGAAAAATGCGTTTGTATGAGTTGATCTTGAGGAGGCATTCATCACATATATATTTTCAAATTTAAGTTTTACCTTTTCTAAAATATTAAAAATTTTATTTTTTAAATCATCATTTTCAAGCTTTTCAAACTTGTAAAAAAGAGGAAGTATAAGCCATGGATAAATAATGTTAATTAAGAATATTATACCAATTATAATTAATGAGAGCGGAATAAAAAATAATTTATAATTTAAAATAAAATTTATTAACCCATAAATTAGTGGTAGACCTATTATTAATGATAAAATTATAATTTTTATTTTATCAACGATATACAATTTTTTTGTAATGTTTGAAAAACCATATTTCTTCTCAATTTTAAATGTAAAAATTATGTCAAATGGTAAATCTATAAAGAATATAAATAAACCTAAAAAGACAAAGAATATAATTGATTGATAAAATGTGTAATTTTTAAACCCCAAATAATTAATGATTTTTATTGAGATCTTTTCAAATAAAGGAAAGAGATAAATTAAACCAAAACTTACAAAAATTGTTTTTGTTATTGTTTCAATATTCGATAATTTAACTTTATCTTTAAGATAGTTTAAACTTTTTTCAACAGTTTCTTCTTGAAGAGTGTCTTTAAAAATTTCGGGTATTTCTTTTCCTTTATGTATTGCATGCTTTAAATTTAAATTATTTAAAAAAAGTTCCCAGAGGTTGGATATAAGAAAAAGTAAAATAAAAATTATATTAATCATTCTCTTCTCTTTTTTCAGTGACTTCAAAAACCCAATCAAAATATTTTTTGAAACTTTTTTCAATATCAAATGCTACAATTTCTGGAACAGTATATGGATGAAGTTTTATTAAATACTCTTCAAGTTTCTCATATAAATTTTTTCTTGTTTTTATAAAGATTAACCACTCCTTTGCATCTTCAATTTTGTCTCTCCAATAATATATACTTTGAATTGGTCCAACAATTTGAACACATGCACCCAATTTTTGATCAACAATAAATCTTGCAATTTTTTTAGCCTTTTCAAAATCATCAATAGTTGTAATTACCATTATTAATTTATCTTCCATTTTCTCCTCCATTTATTAAAATTATATCAATATTATGATATAATTTAAAAACTAATTTGAGATTTATTAAAGGAGGAATAAGATATGGGACTTATTCAAGAGAAAGACAAAAGAATAATTAAAGAGAGATTTGATAATGAACTTATTGATGAAGTAAGAATTCTATTTTTCAAAAAAAGTGGAGTTGGTCTTTGGACTCCAGATGAAACAGAAGATACAGAGTGTAGATATTGTAAAGAAGCAGAAGAGATTTATACAGATGTTGTATCACTCTCCGATAAATTAAAACTTGAAATTTATGAACTTGGAAAAGACAAAGATATATTTGATCAATATAAAGTTGAAAGAATCCCAACAATTGTGATTTTAGGGAAAAACAAAGGTTTAGTTAGGTATGTAGGAATTCCTGCAGGTTATGAATTTACTTCATTTATAGAAGATATTATTGATGCTTCAAAAGGAGATGTTGGCCTTAAAGAGGATAATAAAAAGAAAATTGAAGATATAAAAGATAAAGTTCATATTCAAGTTTTTGTTACTCCAACATGTCCATATTGTCCAAGAGCAGTTAGAACCGCTCATAAAATAGCATTTTTAAATGAAAATATAGTTGCAGATATGGTTGAAGCAACAGAATTTCCAAATTTATCAGATAGATATAATGTTTATGCTGTACCAAAAATTGTTATTAATGATAAAATAGAATTTGAAGGTGCAATACCTGAAGATGATTTTGTTGATGAAGTTTTAAGAGCAACATCTTAAACTAAATAGGAGGCATAATATGAGAACCACATATCATCCTCATAAAGGAAAAAGAAGAAAAGTTCATGGATTTCTAAAAAGAATGAGTACTCCAGGTGGGAGAAGGGTTATAAAAAGAAGAAGAAGGAAGGGGAGAAAAGTATTAACACCCAGATAATGGGTAAACTTGCAAAAAGACTTACTAAAAAAGAGATTGATGAACTCGTGAAAACAGGTATAAAATTTAAAGAAAAAAATATTACCTTTATAGTAAAGAAAAAAAACGAATTGAAGGTGGCTTTTATACCGATAAAAACAAAAGGTTCTGTTGAAAGAAATAGATTAAGAAGGTTTATAAGAGAGATTTTTTATAGTTATCAAAAATTTTTTGATAAAATATGGGTAGCAATAATAATTCCGCCATTTGTTATAAAAAAAAGAAAAGAAGAGATTATGAATGATTTTGAAAAATTTTTGAGGAGATATAACAATGAAAAAATTAGTTCTTGCCTTAATTAAGTTTTATCAAAAATTTATCTCACCCATTTTTCCACCATCTTGTAGATATACACCAACATGTTCACAATATACATTTGAAGCAGTCCAGAAGTATGGAGTTTTAAAAGGTCTTTTTCTTGGAATAAAAAGGATCTTAAGATGTAATCCTTTTTTTCCAGGAGGAGAAGACCCTGTACCATAGAGGAGGAGAGATGAAGAAGTATTTACTTTTATTTACAATATTGATTTTTATTTTATTTATTGGAGCAACTTTTGATGAGTTAAATTTAAAAATTACAACAACACCAAGTGAAAAGAAAAATGTTGGGGATACTTTGTCTTTTGAATTGGTTATTAAAAATCTTGGAGAGGAGAAGAAAAATTTATCAATAGAAATTGATTCTCTTTCCAATTTTTCAGATTTTGGTCCTTTTGAATTACTTGAGAAGAAAAAGGTCTTAGATTTAATTAAAAAAGATGAAGAGAAAAAAATAACATTTAATCTTAAAATAAAAGATGAAATTAAACTCGAAGAATATATGTTTTTGGGAACTGTTGAGTTTGAAGAGGGTGGATTAAAGAAAATTTATAAATCTCACTTTCCATTAAGTATTATTGGGAAAGGCGGATTTCTTCAATTTTCTTCAAAACCTAATGTTAAAGTAACATATGAAACATTAATTGCTCTTTCAGTGAATATTAAGAATACAGGAAATATAGAAGCAAGAGATCTAAATGTAAGAATTAAAGAAAATGAATATTTTAGTGAATATATTACTGGGAAAAATACATATCTTGAAGAACTTAAACCAGGAAAAAATGCAACATTTACATTAAGATTAAAACCAAGTAAAGAAGTTGTACCAAAATCTTTTGAAATTCCTATTTTGGTAAATTACAAAGATTTAAGTGGAAATGAGTATCATTTAGAAGAAGATGCAACAATTAATATTGTTAGTAATTCATTTGTCTATTTTGTTAGAAGAGTTCTTGATTTTTTCTATGGAATCATTCCAAATTATGGAATTGCAATTATATTCTTAACACTTTTAATTAAAATAATAATTCTTCCATTCACAATACAACAAATAAAAAATCTTAGTAAAACTCAAATGATAACACCTGAACTTCAAGCAATTCAAAAAAAATATAAAGATGATCCAAGAAAAGCCCAAGAAGAACAGATGAAGCTTTATAAAAAATATGGAATTAACCCCACGACAGGGTGTCTTATGTCAATTCTTCCACTTCCAATTCTATTAATTCTATTCTCTTCACTTAATGGTTATGTAAAATTACTTGATCAAAAATTCTTGTGGATTAATAATCTCGCCGCTCCTGATCCAACATATCTTATTCCATTACTTGTAGCACTTACAACTTTACTTCAACAATGGATAACAAGTGGAAAAGATCCTAATGCAAGAATATTTATGATAATGTTTCCAATTTTAATTGCTTATTGGGCTTTAACATTCCCAAGTGCAATTTCAATCTACTGGATTTTCTATAGTATATTTTCAACAATAGAACAAATGGTTATTAATAATAGATATCAGAGAGCATTAAAACAAATAAAGAAATGATGGAGAAGATTTTTAATGTTAAACTTACTGAAAAAGATGTATCTAAAATAGTTAAAGGAATTTTAGGTTTCTTTTTTGAAAAATTTGGCGAAAAAGTTGATTTTGAAATAAGAGAAAAGGATGAAGAGGTATATGTAAACATACTGCAACTTCCAAAAGAAAAGCAGGCTTTATTTATAGGAAAGCAAGGAAAAGTTTTAGCCACAATTCAATATCTTCTTAACTCAATCATTCATAGAAATTTTAATGATAAAAGACTTTTTATTGTTGATATAGCAGGTTATAAGCAAAAACAGATAGATTATTTAAGAAATCTTGCAATAGAGGCTGCAATTAAAGCAAGAAAAACTAAAAAAGATCAGATTCTTCAACCAATGAGTGCAATGGCAAGAAAAATCATTCATACAACTCTTGCAAACAATCAATATGTTTATACATACTCAATAGGAAAAGAGCCAAATAGAAGAGTAGTTGTTGCTTTAAAATCAACTTTTAATGATAAGTGATACAATTGTAAACATTGCAACCCCTAGAGGATATGGAGCAATTGGAGTAATAAGAATCTCTGGGGAGAATGCATTAGATATTTTAAAAAAATTAATTCAAAAAGAAACTCACATTGAGCCTAGATTAGCAAAGCATCTTTTTTTAAAAGATAAAGACAATTCTTTTCTTGGAGATGCTATTGTTATATATTATAAAGCACCCAATTCATATACAGGAGAAGATGTTGTTGAAATTCAAATTTTATCTTCTCCAGTTTTGATGGAGAGAATTCTTGAACTTATAATAGAATATGGAGCAAGATTATCAAGACCTGGAGAATTTACTGAAAGAGCATTTTTAAATGGAAAGATAGATTTAGTAAGAGCAGAATCAATAAATAGAATTGTCTATTCACAAGATTTAGTTGAGTTGAAATCCTCACTGAATAAATTTTCTGGAAAGTTAACAGAAGAAATTAAAAAAATAATTGAGGAACTCAATGAGATAGTATTAAATATTGAGGCATCAATTTCATTTCCAGATGATGTAGAGTTGATGAGTGAGGTAGAGTTGTTTGATAAAGTAAAAAGAAATGTTTTGATTATAGAAAAAATTCTTGAAAAACACGAATTATCAAAACCATTTGTTGATGGTATAAAGTTAACCCTTTTTGGAAAAGCAAATGTTGGAAAATCCTCTCTCTTTAATATTTTTATGGAAGAAGAGAGAGTAATTGTTTCAGAAGTTCCAGGTACAACCAGAGACATAATAAAAGAAAGAATTTATATAAATTCTCTTCCAATAGATATAATAGATACAGCAGGAGTTATAAGAGAAATTGAAAATGAGCTTGATAAAATTGCTCAAGAAAGAAGTGAAAAAGTTCTTGATACATCTGATTTGATAATTTTAATGTTTGATGGTTCAAGAGAATTAAATGAAGATGACTTTTATGCAATTGAAAAGGTAAAGAAAAAAAATTTTATACCTGTAATAAATAAAAATGATCTTCCAAAAGCATTTGAAAAGGAGGAATTAGAAAAAATTATTGGAAAAGACATTCTTTCAATATCTTGCTTAACAAAAGATGGAATTGATAAATTAAAGAGAGAAATAACAAAAATTTACCAGAACAGGCCAGAATTAAATGAGATTTTTTATATAAATTCAAGAGAAAAAAATCTATTTATTGAAGCAAAAAACTTTTTAAATGAGATTCTTTTTAATAAACCCACAATTGACGAAATCTCTTTTCTTCTTAAAGATAGTATTAAAAAACTAAAAGAGATAATCGGTGAAGAGTTTAATCAAGACACCCTTAAGGAAATTTTCAGTAAATTCTGTATAGGAAAATAATTTATTTATTTTTTGGGCAAGAAATTAAACAATCTCCACAAACAAAACACTCTTTTGAATCTATTTTATAAGATCCTTTATTTTCATATACACTATTTGCATTACACTCTTTTGAGCACTTTTTACATGTTATACATAAAGTGGTTATATCGATTTTTCTTAAATGAAGAATCTCACTAAATTTTGCAACTAATCCAAGATATGCTCCAAAAGGGCATATAAATCTACAAAATGGTCTGTAGATAAAAATTGATAAGAATAAAAATATTATTGCAAATATAAGAATAAATCCAGAACCACTAAAATTATATAAAACTTTAAATGGCTCTACTTCACAAAAATAATTTTTTGTATAGATATAAGAAAGTATTAAAACTGTTAAAAAAACAAAATATTTTAAATATTTAAAATAACCCTCAATTTTTTTAAATTTATCAAATTTAATTTTATAAATAAACTCTTGAAGAGCACCATGAGGACAAACATAACCACAAAAAACTCTTCCTTTAAAAAGTGTGATTATTGAAATAAAAATAACAAGAAAAAGGAAAATGTAAAATGAGATTGAAATGAATTGAACACTAAATAGTTTTCCTATATAACTTATTGGACATAAACATCCTCCATAATAAAAACCAAGTATTATAAGGGAAAAAAGAAGAGTAAATAATCTTAATTTATAATTTTTAAGTGATATAAAAATTAATGAAAGAATAATTAAAATAATATAAAGAAGTGTTTGAGGATTAAAAATATATTTTTCAAGTTCTTTTGAAATTTCACTTTCATCATTTTTAATATCAGAAATTGTTTCACTGTTTACTTTTTCATCATTAATTTCTATTAAATTATTATTCTCCTTATTGATAGGTTCTGAGTTGGTTGTATCATTTTCATTAACAGAATTTGATTCTGTTGGGTTATTAAATTCTGTATTATTATTTATAATGTCACTATTATTATCTGATATATTATTATTTTCTTGCATATTTTGCAAGTTTTCAATTGTAGTATTTGCAACAACTTTAAATTCTTTTGTTTCAACAATAAGACCACCTTTTGGGCAATCTCTTATAACTTTTATAACTCCTATTCCAGGATCATTAAATTTAACTACAATCTCTTTTGTATCTTTTACTCCTTTTACCCATTCGCTTTCCTTAACAATCTCTCCATTTATAATCTGAATTTCTGTTTCTTCAATTGGTAATACACAAGTTTTATGAGTTTTAACTCTTTCAATTACTACATTTATTTCTTCTCCAACAACCACTTCATTTTTATCGACTATAATAGATAACTCACATGCAAAAGTGTCCTTAATAAATGCAAATATTATAATTAAAATCAATAGTGTAAAAATTATAAACATTAAATTTTTCATATTTAATAGAGTAAATAAAAATTGTTAAGAAAATATTAAAATATATACAAGGAGGTTTTTATGAAAATAAAAACTTTTTTAATCTTATTTTTAATTTTATTTTTATTAACATCCTGTATAACAAAAATTGATGTTAATAAAGTTAGAGAATTTGCTGATCCAATAGTAGAAAATTTACTTATTAGTAGAAATGAAAAAGATTATGAAAGATATTCAAAAGATTTTAGTGATGAGATGAAGAGAGTTGTGACTAAAGAGAAATTTTTAGAGAGTATAAATTTAATTGAGGGAAAAATCGGTAAATATATCGTAGGATCCAAGGAATTATATGCTGCTATAAAACAAAAAAATTATATTATTGTAACATATAAAGCAAAATTTACAAATGAAACAAGTGATGTTATTATAAGGATTGTTTTTGAGGAAATTAATGGTGAAATGAAAGTAAGTGGTGAGTGGTTTGACTCACCAAAATTAAGAAAATAAAAGTTTAAACAATTAGGAGGATATATGGAAAGGTTACAACTTTTAAAAGAACTCGTTGAAGAGAATAATACGAAAATTTTACTTGTTGTCTTTGATGGTCTTGGTGATATTCCAAGTGTTGAAAATAAAACACCTCTTGAGGCAGCAAATACACCAAATCTTGATATATTAGCCAGAGAGAGTGCATTGGGGATGCATATACCTGTTCTTCCAGGTATAACACCTGGAAGTGGACCTGCACATTTGTCAATTTTTGGATATGACCCACTTAAATATGAAATTGGAAGGGGAATTCTTGAGGCACTTGGAGTTGGTCTTGAGATTACTGAAAATGATATTTGTATTAGAGCAAATTATGCAAGAATAGAGGAGAAAAATGGAAAACTTATTGTTGTTGATCGAAGAGCAGGAAGATTATCCACTGAGGAAAATAAAAAATTAACAGATAAAATAACACAAAATATAAGTGAAATAAATGGTGTGAAAATTTTTATGAAACCTGGAATGGAATATAGATCAGCAGTAGTTTTAAGATTTCCAGAAAAAGTAAATGAAGATATGTGTCTTCTTTTAGAAACTGATCCTCAAAAGGAGGGAAAAGAAGTTATTTCTCCTGAACCACTTAATGAAAAATCACAAAAAACATCAGAAATTTTAAAGGAGTTTTTGAAAAAAGTAAAGGAAATTTTAAAAGATGAAAAAGGAAATTACCTTCTTTTGAGAGGTTATTCAACTCCACCTCAAATACCAAAATTTAATGAAATTTATAAATTAAAAGCGCTCTCAATTGCAACATATCCAATGTATAAGGGATTAACAAAACTTCTTGGAATGGAAGTAGTTGATATTAATGGATATTCTATTAAAAATGAGATTGAAGTATTAAAAGAAAATTATAAAAATTATGATTTTATCTATTTTCATATTAAAAAAACAGATTCATTTGGTGAAGATGGAGATTTTGTAAATAAAACTAAAATAATTGAAGAATTTGATACTTTTTTACCAGAAATTTTGTCTTTAAATTTCGATACTATATGTATTACTGGTGATCACTCAACTCCAACTCCAATGAAGTCTCACTCTTTTCATCCAGTTCCAGTTTTAATAAAATCACCATTTGTTTTTAAGGGTTTTTCTAATAGATTTACAGAAAGAGAATGTTTAAGAGGAGAAGTTGGAATAATAAAAGGCGAAGATTTAATGCCTCTTCTTTTGGCACATTCAAGAAGATTAAAAAAATTTGGTGCATAAATTTTGATTAAAATAATTGATACAACTAATGATTTTATAAATTACTATCTTGAGAATTGTTGCAAAAAGAATGGGTATATTATTTGGGATGAATTTTATGGTAAAAGATACGATAAATTTTATAAAAAAATTATTGAAGATTTAAAAAAACAAAATATTAATATTAAAGAGTTGTTCAATTTAAATGAGTTAGATTTAATAAAAAATTTAAAAAATTTTTATGAGATTTCAAAAAATTTTATTAATTCAACTAAAATAGTAGAGAATAAAATTAAAAAATTTATTGATTTTGATAAAGATATTAAAATTTTTATTTATTTAGGTTTTAATATTTATGCTGGTTGGGCAACCTTTTTTGATATGAATTTTGTTATAATATTCGATTTATTGAAAATTAAAGAATTAAAATGGACGACTTTAAACAAAACACTTGGTCTTCTTTCTCATGAAATTTCTCATATTATACATATGAATTTAAGAGGAGATATCGAAAATTTTGAAGAAAATGAAGAATCACATTTTTTACTTTATACCGAAGGATTCGCTCAATGGTTCGGAGAGAAATTAGTAAATGAAAATATTTGGTATCCTTTTAATGAAGGTGATTTAAATTGGTGTCAAAAAAATGTTGACTTTTTGAAAAAAGAATTTTTATATAGAATTGAAAAAAATTTAAAAACATATGATTTTTTTGGTGATTGGTTTGATATAAAAGGAGTAAGAATGACAGGCTACTTTTTAGGATATAATTTTATAAAATTTCTTGAAAAATTTTTAGATTTTAATTCTATTGTTAAATTAAAAGATGAAGAGATAAAATATTATTTAGTAATTTTTTTAAAGGAGGCTGAAGATGTTAGATAAAGAGTTTTTGATGATTCCTGGACCAACTCCACTTCCACCAAGAGTTATTGCTGCTATGACGAATCCTATGATAAATCATAGAGGTCCAAAATTTAAAAAGATCTTTCTTGAATCAATTGAACTATTGAAAAAAATATTAAATACAGATGGAGAGTTATATATGTTTGGTTCTTCAGGAAGCGGAGCAATGGAGCTTGCAGTTCAAAACTTTTCTTTAAGAGAAGATAAGGTATTAGTTGTGGATACAGGATTTTTCGGACAAAGATTTTATGAAATTTGTCTCTCTTTTGGAAGAAATCCTATTCGATTAAAATTTCCTTGGGGAAAAAGAGCATCAATTGATGAGATAATTAAAATTCTCCAAGAAGAAAAAGATATAAAAACTATTTTTATAACTCATAACGAAACCTCAACTGGAATAATTAATGATATTAAAAATATTTCAAAAAAAGTTAAAGAAATAAGAGATGTCTTAATTGTTGTTGATGCTGTTAGTTCAATAGGAATTTCAGAAATAAATATGAAAGATTGGAATATTGATGTTGTTGTTGCTGCTTCTCAAAAAGGTCTTATGTCACCACCAGGCATTGGTATTGTTGCACTAAATAATAAAGCGCTTGAGTTTGCGTTAAAAAACAATACAGATTCATATTATTTTAGTGTAAAAGAACTAAAAAAGAGACATGATTTAGGTCAACCATTTACAACTTTTCCAGTTTCTGTTCTTTTTGGCTTAAGAGAAGCACTTAATCTTCTTTTTGAAGAGGGGCTTCAAAATGTTTATAAAAGACACGAAAATTTTAAATATCTTTTAAGAGAGTCACTTAAATTGACTAATTTATCTTTTCTTGCTTCCTATGATGATTCATCACCTTGTGTAACTGCAATTTTGCTTCCAGAAAATATTTCAGGAGATGATTTTGTAAAAATAGTTAGAGAAAGATACAATATTGAACTTGCAGGAATGTTTGGAGACTTTAAAGGCAAAGGTTTTAGAATAGGTCATATGGGCTTTATTAACTCAAATGATCTATTAGTTACTGTTGCTGGAATAGAGTGCGCTTTAAAAGATTTAGGACACAACTTTAATTTTGGTGAAGCAACAAAGAAATTTCTTGAATTGAGAAGAGAGTTTGATATTTAAAATTTAAAAAATTATGATATTATAAAGCCATGAAAGAGTATTTTGATGAATTTATGAAAATGGCAATTGAAGAGGCAAAAAAGGGGTTAGAAGAAGGTGGAATTCCTATTGGGTCAGTTTTAGTTAGAAAAGATGGAAAAGTTTTAGGTAGAGGACACAATAGAAGAGTTCAAGATGGAGATCCACTTGCACATGCTGAAATAGTTGCAATAAGAAATGCTGGTAGAATTGGAAGTTATAAAGATACAATTTTATATTCCACTCTCATGCCATGTTATCTCTGTTCTGGAGCTATAGTTCAATTTGGAATTAAAAAAGTAATTGTTGGTGAATCAAAAACTTTTTCAGGAGCAAAAGAATTTCTTGAATCACATGGAGTCGAAGTTATAGATTTGGATCTTCCAGAATGTAAAGAACTCATGGAAAAATTCATCAAAGAGAACCCTAAACTTTGGTATGAAGATATAGGAGAATTATAAAGATTACTTTATCTTTTTTGTTAGATTTAAAATAATACTTAAAGGAATAAGCATCGTAGGCCAAGGTATTTGACCTAAAATTACAATTAAACTACTTTTTGAATCAAGAAATTGAAGAGAAAGAACCGTTGCTATTGCAATATTATTAAAAGTTTTTGAATTAGATATTGCTATTCTATCTTCTATTTTCAAAAAGAAAGGAGCAAAGAAATTAATAATTTGAAATAAAAGAAATTCAAAATAAAGAATTAATATATATTTAATTACAGATAAAGGGTTTTGTCTTATATAATGTGCAGTAATGGAAATTATTCCAAGTGAAAGAAGAGTAACAAAAATTAAAGTTAAAATTTTGCTATTTTTTCCAACAAAATTTGAAATAGATTTTAAATATTTTTTAATTGGAAAAGATAAAATAAGAGGGATAAAAATTAATTTTGAGATTGTTAAAAAGACTTGATAATAATCTAACTTTATTACTCTTCTAAATAAAATAAAAAAGAAAATTGGTATTAAAACTGGTGCAATAATATGGGTTAATATTGTTATCAAAACTGATAAAAGAGTATTTCCGTTTGAGAGATCTGTCATAGCAGATGCTGCAACTCCTGTTGGAACTAAAGCAAGAAGCATAATTGCACTTAAAAAATAGTAGTCTGAAGTAAATGATCTAAAAATTAAAAAAACTATAATTGGTGTAATGATTGAATTTATTAAAAGAATATAAAAAACAAGCACAGGCTTTTTAATATAAATTTTTATACAATTAAAATCAACTTTTAAAAATGTTATTAATAGAATTATCATTAAGAAATAGGTGATATACTTAGATAAAAATCCAAAATATGGAAAGATAATTCCAAGAATTACAACAAAAATTAGAAAATAAGAACTATAGTTTTCAATTATACTAATTATCTTTTTCATATATTTCTAAACTAATACCTCTACTTTCTCTTCAATTACTTTCTTTTTCCAACCACCCTTTAAAAATAGAAATGTTGCAACTAAGGCAGTTATAAAATTGCTGATAGTCATTCCTATCCAAACACCAGTGGAGTTCAATCTTAATGTGAAGCCAAAAATATAACTCAACGGAACTCTTAATCCCCATAATCTTAAGAATGAAATAAACATATTTGGTGCATTGTGTCCTGATGCTTGAAATGCTGACATAATACCTCTTATCACTCCAAATAATGGGATTGCTGGTGCAAAATAAAGCATAAATCTTCCACCCTCTTCTATAATTTCAATTTCTTTCGGAATAAATAACATAACAAGTTCTTTTCTAAATAAGACAAGAATAAAAGTTTCAATGCACAAAACTATAAACATAAAAAACATACCCTTTTTTGCTGCAAAAGATGCTCTATCAATTCTATCTGCACCAAGAGATTGTCCTATAATTGTCGTGAGACCAGTTGCAAGTCCATCAATTGCAATAAATGAGAAAGAAAGCAGTCTATCTCCTATTCCGTATGCAGCAATTGCTACTCTTGCGTTGTGTAATCTTCCAATAATTCCAGTCAAAACTACAAAACCAAATGCTTCAGCACTTTGACCAATTGCAGCAGGAATCCCAATTTTAAAAATCTTTTTTATCCAATAAAAATCAGGTTTCAGGTACTCTTTTTTTACATGTATACCCCTTTTTCCACTCATTAAAAAATAGAGTGCAATAATTGAAGAGATAAACATAGAGAATATTGTTGCAATAGCAGCACCAACTATTCCCATTTTTGGAAATGGGCCCAATCCAAAAATCAAAACTGGGTCTAAAAATATGTTTAAAATATTTGTAAAGGTGGTAACATACATTGGTGTTAATGTGTCTCCATAAGATACTAAAACTGCTCTAAAAATTCCATTTAAAAACATAAATGGAAAACCTAAAAAAATAACTTTAAGGTATGTATTTGCAACTGATGTAATCTCTTTTGCATTTGTCAATAAATTTATTAAATAAGGAATAAAAAAGAAACCTAAAATTCCAAGGAATGTACCAAAAATTAATGTTAAAGTGACAACTTGTGAGGCCGCAATATTTGCTTTTTCATTTTCTCTCGCACCAGTATATTGAGATACAAGAGCAACTCCAGCCATTGCAAAACCAGATGCAAAGGATATTAAAAACCACATGCTTGGAAAAGCAAGTTGCAACCCTGCAACAGCATTTCCACTCTCTCCTTGTGGTAGATGACCAAGCCAAAAGGTATCAGCAAGGTGGTATACTGTTTCAAGAATCGATGAAATCATTACTGGCCATCCAAGTTTCCACATAATAGGAAAAAGAGGTTTGTTTAGAATTTCATCAAGTGTTACCTTTTTCATTGGCTATACCTCCAACAATCTATAATAATTTATCATAAATTGTCAAAAAGTAAACACCCTTCTTTATTATTAAAAGTTAAATTTGGATTAAATATTTTTAAAAAAGAGAATTTTCTCTAATATTAAAATTGCACCCTTTTTATCTAAGGGTTTATTTTTATTTCCACATTTTGGAGAATAAATACAAGAAGGACAACCGTCTTCACATTTACAATTTTTAATTACATCATAGCCATATGTTAAAAGTTTTTCTATATAATCAAAACCCTTTTTTGAAAATCCAATTCCTCCAGGATAAGCATCATAGATAAATATTGTTGGTTTATCTGTATCAGAATGAATTGGATGTGAAAGACCTCCAAGGTCTCTTCTATCACATATTGCAATTAAAGGAAAAACTCCAATTAAAAGGTGCTCTAATGCATGAATTGATCCATTAAAATCTAAACCATCTTTTATTATTTCTCTTTTTATTTCTTCATTTATTGTAAACCAAAGTCCTTTTGTTTCAAAAACCATTTTTGGTAAATCAAGTGAATACTCTCCAATTAAATCATTCGTAAAGTGTTTTCTTTTTTGGTATCCATAAATAAGTGAAGTTACTTCAAGATCTCCATAAAAAATTTGAATTTCTCTCTCTTTTTTATTTTCGATTGTTTTAATTATTTTTGTTGATACTAATTCAAGAGATTGTGTATAGTAATCAACCTCCTTTTTATCAAGAAAAATTTCTTTATTTCTTATATCAACTTCTCTAACAACATAAGATTCACCTTCAAAATAGTAAACTGCACCAGGATGTGCTTCAGTATAGGCTCTTCTTTCATCAATTCTTTCAAGTTCTTTTCCATTTTCATCATATAAAATAAACTCATCTTCTTCAAAACTTCTAAGTGTTATATTTTTATGTGGAAAATTTATGACATTTGGAATAAATCTTCCATCAATCTCTTTTAATTTTTCTTCCTTTTTTAAAATTTCACAAATCTCTTTTATAAAAAACTCCTCTTTTTTTTGAATTGGTATTTCATATGATGCACATAAAATATGTTTTTTCAACAAATTTGGATTTGTTGGATCAATTATTAAATTTTCGCTTCCTTTTTCAAAAATTTCTTCTGGATGATTTACAACATATTCATTTAATGGATCTTTGTCTGCGATAAAAATTGTGTAACCTTCTCTTTTTCTTCCTGCTCTTCCACTTTCTTGAAGAAAAGATGAAATTGTTCCAGGGTATCCCACAATTAAAACTACATCAAGTTCTCCAATATCAATTCCAAGTTCAAGCGCATTTGTCGAGATAACAAAATTTATTTCACCATGAAGAAGTTTTCTTTCAATTTCCCTTCTTCTCTCTTTTGAATATCCTGCTCTATATGGTAAAACTTTTTTTAAAAGGGTCTCGTCTAATCTCTCTTTTAAATATCTATAAAGAAGTTCTACACCTTTTCTACTTCTCATAAAAGCAATACCTCTGTAATCTGAATTTATTAATAGTTCTGTTATCCACATTGCTTCAACCAAAATTGATCTTTCGTCTGGAGTTTTAATAAAAACAAACCTCTTCTTTTTTCTTGGAGTGCCATCGCCTCTAACAATTTTAATTTTCTCTCCAAAAAGATTTTCAAAAAATTCATGAGGATTTCCAACAGTTGCAGATGAAAAAACAAATTTAACATCTCTTTCGTAAAAATTAAAAACCCTTTTCATTCTTCTGATTAAAGATGCAACATTTGAACCAAAAACACCATTATAGATATGTGCTTCATCAAAAACAACATATGAAAGTCTACTTATAAATCTACTCCAATTTGTGTGATATGGTAAAATTGAATAATGAATCATTTCAGGATTTGTAAATAAAATTTGTGCACTTTCTCTAATTTTTTTTCTTGATAAAAGATCTGTATCCCCATCATAAACACCTATGTTGATATCGTTGGTCAAATTTAAAATTTGTCTCTCTTGATCTCTTGTTAATGCTTTTGTTGGATAAACATAAATTGCTCTTTCACCACTTTTTATAAATTCATAAATTGGAATGTGAAAAGATAATGTTTTTCCTGATGCAGTGGGTGAAATTATTGCTAAATTTTCTCTATTTTTTATTGATTCATAAACCTCTTTTTGATATTCATAAAAATGAGTTATTCCAAGTTTTTTTAATTTTTCTTGAATTAAATCATTTAAAAAATCTAATGAGATTAATCTTGGCTGTATTTCTTCTAATTCAATAATATTTCTTATATTGTTTTTATAATTTTTCGATTCTATTAATTTTTCAATTAATGGGTCTTTAATTACTCTTTTCCTTTCACCCAACCCCAAAGAATATATGTAAATAGTGACAATAAAACACTAACAAATGCAAGGTGATAATAAACACCAAAAAACATTTGTGGAACCACAAAGAAAAGTGGAAAACTTACACTCATTAAATTAACTATTCCGCCTACAAAAATAGAAATAATTGAAGCAAAGAGAGTTGGAAATTTTATTGCTCTCAATAGAGCATAAACAAGGAATGCAACAAAAATTGCACCAACAAAAAAAGCAAGAGTTGTTAATATTTGAACAGGTCTTCCTGTAATAAGGTATACATAATCAAAAACATTTTTTAATTGAAATTTTTCTGTACCCATAAATGATAGTAAATATTCAATAAATACAATTGAAAAGAATAATAGAATAACAAGGATTCTTCCAAAGATTAAAGAGATAGTATAATTTCTACTTATTTCAATATCAAACATTTCAAAAATTATAAATATTGTTGTTATAACAATTGAAATAAAATATACTGGAATAAGTGGGATTCCTTGAATACTTAAGCCTCTTAATAAAGCAAGATAACCTGGAAAACTAACAAATTGAATTATTGACAAAACTCCACCTATTAAAAGATAAAAGAAGGCCAAAGATATGCCTCTTCTAATTTTTAAAGAAACCAAAATTAAAAATTGAAATATTAAAGCAAGAATTGCTGGATACAAAAAGTTTTGATAATTCATTCACTCCTCCTTTGTTAATCTTTCAATTGATTTTATTCTTTCAAGAGAAATATTTGCAATAATTTTTGTTTCCTTGAGAAGTTTTATAAAACAATTTAATATCTCTTTTTGTGAGATCTTTAATTCATTTGCAATATCTTGCAAACTTTTAACTCCATCAACTTTAAACAGAACTTTATCACAAGTTGTTTTTGGTTGAGAAAGACCTAAAATTGATAAAGCATCTTTTACAGGAGAGATTACTCTTTTTGGAATAATTTTTGATAAATCAATTTCCACTTCCTCTGCTTTTGTTAAAAGGTTAAATGATAGCAGTAGATAAATTGATTTAAGAGTTTCAAATTCAGAAAAAGGAGAAAGTTTAAGAGCATCTTTTATACTTTTCTTTTCTTTAAATAGATTTAAAACTTGCCACTCATCTGCTGATAACCGGATTTCACTTGCTTCTACATTTGGGTTTGTCTCAAGAAGAGTGTTAAGGTCTGGTATTTTTGAGTATAAAACTTTTATTTCATCTGCCTTTCTAATTGCTTCAAGTAAAAGATTATCAAAACTTTTATCAATTTTTGGAGTTATATTTATATTTTGGGTTTTGAAAGTAAAATTACCTTCATTCATCAAAAATATAGAATAAAAAGCCTCCTCTCCTCTCTTTTTTCCACAAACAGCATCAACAATTTTCCCTCCTTGAAAATATATTTCCCCAGTTAATGACTCATCATTTTTCTTGCCAGAAATTAAAAGAACTCCTGTTTTTGCTCCAAAGGAGAGAAGATTTAATACATCAATTAAAGGAAAATCTTTAATGTTGCCCTCTATTCCCATGCTTTTCTCCTTGAATTTAATATATCAATTTTCAATTTTAAATCAAGCAATTTTATTATCAAAATTTTTTAAAAAATTTTCATCAACTATTTCCTCTATTTTAGGTCTTAAAAAAAGGAATTTATTAGTTAGTCTTATTAATAAAATTGATAAAATTAAAAAAAGAAAGCCAAAAATAATTGAAGATATGTTTTCTCCTTTAAAATATATTTTACCAAAAATATATTCACCAAATAAAGCACCAATAAACATTGAGAGAATTGGAATTAAATAAATAATAAAAGTTAAAAAAATATACTTTTTTGATGGTATGTTTAAAAGAACAAGATCCCCTATTTTTGCATTAACTAAATTTTCTGCTTCAACAATTTTCTCTCTTTCTCTATGAAAAAAACACTTCTCTTTACTTAAACAACTTTCGCAATATGATCCACCAACTTCAACTAAAGAAAACTTCTCTTTTGTTCCAATAACTCTTCCAATCTCTTTCATAATACCTCCCCCAGGCTACGTGAGTAAGGATAGGATTGAACCTGCATCCACGCAGGTGGGATTCTCATTTATAACTCTCCATCCCGGAAGAAGTTATAAAGTATTGAATCCCATTTTTTTCTGTGTTGGCCCAACCCATCCTTTTCAACACGATAGCCCGAGGGTCAATTAAATAATATCAAATTTTTTCATTTTATTCAAATAACTTAAATATTATGTGAATTTTTTGTAAGATTTAAATTAAGAGGATTTAATGAAAGAATGGTTTTTAGATTTTTTTGACGAAAATTATCTTACTCTTTATTTAAAAAAACAAAGAGAAGAACTTACTTTAAAACAGGTTAATTTTATTATCAATTCCTTATCTCTTAAAAAGGGAATGAAAATTTTGGATTTAGGATGTGGAATTGGGAGACATATTATTGAATTGGGGAAAAGGGGATTTTTTGGAGTAGGAGTTGATTTTAATGAAAAATATATTGATATTGCAAATAAATTAAAAGAAGGTCTTCAAAATGTCAACTTTATAAAAATGGATATGAGAGAAATTTCTTTTTTAGAAGAATTTGATGCAGTTCTTTCTATGTGGACAAGTTTTGGTTATTTTTCTGATGAAGAAAACCTCTCTTTACTTAAGAAAATTAACCAATCACTAAAATGTGGTGGAAAATTTTTGTTAGATATTGAAAATATTTTTTATATGCTAAAAAATCTTCCAAAAGAGAGGTGGGAAAGAGAAGGAGATTTTTATATTCTTGAAAGAAATGAATTAAATTATAAAATTAGTAGATTGAAAACTGAAAGAGTTATTATAAAAGAGGGAACAATTAAAACATATACAAGAATTTATAGAATTTTTACTTTAAAAGAGATTGAACATTATTTAAATAAATCATATTTTAAAATATTAAATATATATGGTGGATATGACGGTGAAGAATATTCAAATCAATCAAAGAGATTGATAGTCATCTCAGAAAAGTTATAATTTTTTATTTTTAAGTTATTTTTAAAAATTTCTATCTCAATCGCACCATCTTTATCAGTTCTAAAAATTTTTGAATTTAAAGATAAAAGTGAAGAAATTATTTCATCTGAAGGATGATTAAAATTGTTTGGTCCAACAGATATAATTGATATTTTAGGGTTTAAAAGTAAATAAAATTTTAAATTAAACGAGTTTACACTTCCATGGTGAGGGACTTTAAAAATGAAAGTATCTTTTAGTTTATCTGGATAAAGTGAGTATATCTCTTCAATTACTTCATTTTCAATATCTCCACTCAAAAGAAATTTATAATTTCTAAATTCACCTATTAAACATAGTGAATTATTGTTATCATTTGCTCTTAAATAGTCTTTCCCCCCTTTATATGGATTTAAAACATAAAACTTTAAGCCATCTATTTCAAAACTATCTCCTCTTTTTAATTTTTCCTTTTTTACATTATTTTCTTTAAGAATTTTTATTAAATCTAATCCATAAGAGTTTAAATTTATATCTGGATAAAGCAAATTTTTAATTTTTTCTCTTTTTACAATATGAAAAAGACCCTCAATATGATCGCTATCCTCATGGGTAAAAATAAGATAATCAATTTCATTGATTCCTAATCTTTTTAATGAATTTAAAACTCTAATTCCAGGACTTCTCTTTTCTTTATAAAAAGTCCCACCTCCATCAACTAAAATCGTATAATTTTGAGGTGTTTTTAAAAGAATTGAATCTCCCTCTCCAACATCAAAAAATATTATTTTTAATCTTCCAAATTCATTAATATAAGAGTAAGAGAGTGCAAATAAAGATAAAACCAAAAAAATAAATAAAAGTTTCTTGGCTTTTTTAAATTCAATTTCTTTAAATAGTATTAAAATAATAAGAAAATAGAGAAGAAAATAGAAAATAATAAAAAGAAAATTAGGCTTTTTAACTCCAATTGAAGATAAAGGTAAATTAGCAAAAAATGTAATTACTTTCTCAGTTATAAAAGAAATTGGTTTAAGAATTAAAATTATCTCTTTAATTAATAAAGAAAGAAGTGTAAATAAAAATATAATTGGAAGAAAAATTGATATTAAAGGAACAATTAATAAATTTGAAATAAGTGTTACAAATGAGAAGAACGGAAAAAAGTATATAAGAATTGGAAAAGAACCAAATGTTATAAAAGATGGAGTAATCAAAAAGTTTAAAATGTTCTTTTTAAATTTACCTGAAATTGTAATTATTGAAAGGGTTGATAAAAATGTTAATAAAAAAGATGGTGAAATTATATTTAATGGATTTATTAAAATAAGAAGAATTGCTGAAAATAAGAGAGTGTTCAATATATCAATTTCTTTTTTAAATAACTTTCCTATTTGACAAAAAGAAAACATAAAAAATGCTCTAACTGCAGAAACAGGAAATAGAATAATAGAAAGATATATAAAAAGAATTATTATAACAAGTAATGGATCAAGAAAAATTGAGAAAAATCCTCCTAAAATTGCAAGATGGATTCCAGAAATTGCAAAAAGGTGAATTACTCCACTATATTTAAATAGATCTTTAACCTCACTATCAACGTTTTTTCCACCAAGAATAAATCCTTCAATAAACTCAGATAATTTTCCAAGAGAATTAAAATTTTCATAAATTTTTTCTCTTATTCTTGATATTAAACCATCATTTCTTTTTATTATTTCTACTTTATTAGCATAAAATTTACTTCTTATTCCCTCGGTTAATAAATAAATATAATAACTTTCTTCTCCAGGATTACCTTTAGAATCATTTAAAAAATAACCCTCCAAAGAGACAAAATCACCTGGTTTTATTGAAAAGGTTTTATTTTTATAAATTAAAATTTTTCCAAAGTCAGTTTTTAATATAAAATTATTTTCTTTCTCATAAGAACAAACAACTCCATTTAAATTATTTTCATTAAGTTGAAGAAATTTAGGTGTTCTATAAAAATAAATTCTTATGACTCCTAAAAGTATAAAAATTATGTAAAAAATTAAAAAGTCTTTTCTTTTTATAAAAATAATTGGAATAAAAAGAAATAATATTAAAATAGGAAATTTAATAGAGAAAAGAGATATAAGAAAGAAAAGAAAAATTAATTTAAATAGTTTCCTCAAGGACCAACTGTTATTAAATTTTTAATTGCTTCAAACTTTTTATCACCTATTCCCGATACTTTCTTAATATCTTCAATTGTTTGAAAATATCCATTAGTTTCTCTATAATCTATAATTTTTTGAGCAAGAGTTGGTCCAATTCCTGGAAGAGACTCAAGTTCTTCTTTTGATGCAGTATTTATATTTATTAGATTTGATTTTGATTGAGAAGATACGGTTCCTGATTGAGAAATTGATGTCTCATTTTCATTTATGCTCTTTTTCGAAAAAATTATTATCTTCTCTCCATCTATTAACTTTTTGGATAGATTAATTGAATTTAAATCTGCATTTTCAGTAAGACCACCTGCTTTTTCAACAAGTTGAAAAACCCTATCTCCATTTTCCATTTCATATACACCAGGATATTTTATCTCACCACTTATCTGAACATAAATTTTTTCTTTTGTTTCCACAAAAGATAAATTTTCTTTTGTACTCAATTTTGATGAATAAAATCCAACAATAATTCCTAAAATAAAAGAAATTATTGAAATAATTATCCATTCTCTTTTTTCTAAAACCAATTTATCCCCTCCAAATTTTTATAATAAAAGCGATAAAATTCCTTTTTGAATGTGTAATCTGTTTTCTGCTTGATCAAAAACAACAGAATTTGGGCTATCTATAACTTCATCCACAACTTCTTCACCTCTATGTGCAGGAAGGCAATGCATAAAAATGTAATCTTCTTTTGCATATTTTACAAGTTCTTTGTTTACCTGATATGGAAGAAGTCTTTTCTTTTTAATTTCACTATCTTCTTGTCCCATTGATACCCAAACATCAGTATATATAACATCACTATCTTTAACTGCCTCAATCGGATCTTCAATTAAGATCAGTTCACCACCATCTTTTTCACATTCCTTAGCCATTTTTATAACCTCTGGATCTGGTTGATACTCTTTTGGGGTTGAAATAACTACTTTAAGCCCCATTTTTACCCCACCAATCATTAAAGAATGACATACATTATTTCCATCTCCAACATAAGTTAATTTAATTCCCTCTAATCTTCCCTTTTTTTCTTTTATTGTTAAAAGATCACCTAAGACTTGACATGGATGAAACTTATCAGATAAACCATTTATAACTGGAATAGTTGAATATTCTGCTAGTTCTACTAAGTTTTTGTGAGAATAAACTCTTGCCATTATTCCATCTAAATATCTTGAGAGAACTCTTGCAGTATCAGCAATTGTTTCTCCTCTTTTAAGTTGGAGTTCGTTTGATGAAAGATAAATTGCATGCCCTCCAAGTTCATACATTGCAACTTCAAAAGATACTCTCGTTCTTGTGGATGGTTTCTCAAAAATCATACCCAACTTTTTACCTGAAAGAATTAAAGTTTTTTCACCCATTTTTGATCTTAATTTAAGTTCCTCTCCTGCTTGTAAAAATAAATTTAGTTCCTCTTTTGTAAAATCATAAAGAGTTAAAAGATGTCTTCCTTTTAAACTCATACTCCCTCCTTATAAAATTGAAACCTCCTTTATTAAATAATCTGGATTGAGAGTTTCTCCTGTTGATTGTATTAAAAGTTCATCCCATCTCAAACTTGCACCTGGTTTAAAGATTTTATTTATAAAAAATGCACCTATCTTTTTATTGAAAATTTCATCTGATATATTATTTTTTATATAAAATTCCATTTGAGAAGCCATCATTTCTCCAAGAAGATAGTTTTGATAGTATACTGGGTTTGTTCCAAAATGAATCTTTGCTGCCCAATCTGGTTTACCTCTTCTCTCCTCTGGAATATTCAAAAATTGATTTTGAGAAACAAAATCATACCAAAGTGTGTCAATATTTTCTTCTCTTTCATAAAGTTCTCTTTCAAAGAATACAAAGGTTATAATCCATCTTGCAGAAATCATAAGTTGATCTCTTAAAGATTTAATTAGTTCAATTTCAAACTTTTCAACATCATTTGGATTCATCTTTAATATTTTTTTATACCATTCAGGTTTTCTTACTAATCTGCCAAAAAACATTGCCACTGCTTCAGTCGTAAAAATATGTGAAGGGGTTCTTAATATTACTGGGAGATTTTTGTCTATATATTTATCATAAACAGCATGACCCATTTCATGAAGCATTGTTTCAGCCCACTTTTCATTTGGTCTTATATTCGCTAAAATTCTAACATCTTCTTCTCTATCTATAAAAATACAAAAAGCATGTTGATTTTTCCCTTTTCTTTCATAAAGATCGCTTCTTTTTAAAATCTCTTCAACTTCCATTCCAATTTCAGAATATGTTTTTTTGGTTAAATCTTCTATATTTCTATTTTTAAAAATTTCATCAAATGGAATATCATAAACATTTGGCGCTTCTTGGTAAAATCTATCACTATAATGCCATGGCATTATATCTTGTGATGGAATTCCTAATTTTTCTGAAACCCTTTCATCAATTTCATCTTTTATAATCATAAAAGAAGTATCAGTTTTTGATTTAAAATCTTTAAATATTTTATGAACTTCATTGACATTTAACTCTTGTAAATCAAACATCATTTCATAATAGTTTGAATAACCAAAGTCTCTTGCAATAGAATTCCTTAATTTTACAAGTTCATAAATTTTTGGTGCAACTACTTCGCCTATCTCTTTACTTGCTTCCCAAGCCTTTTTTCTTAAAGATGAATCCTTTTCATTCCTTAAAATTTCAACAATTTCATTATCACTTACTTCTTTACCATCGATTTTCCCCCTAAAATTAACAAAAATTGATTCTATTTCTATTTCTTTTGTTGATAATTCTTTTAATTTTTCTTCACTTATTTGATTTGGAAGCATTTCATTTCTTAAAAGAAGAAGTTCTCTATGTTCAATCTTTGAGAGGGATGTATCTTTAAGATATTTTTCAACAAGTTTAAATTTCTCTTTATCAGAAAGATACTTTCTTAATTTTAAGTCACTTTCCTTTAATTTTTCTTCCCACTTTTTCTCGCCAGTTGTGGCTAGATTCCAATAATTTAAACTAACTTCTTTAATTAACTCTTTTAATTCACTGTTTACCTTATCTAAAAATTCCTTAATTTCCATTCTATCCTCCTTTCAACTTTTTAAAAATTATAACATTTTAATTAACATAACTCCTATACCCCCAAGAAAAACAATAAAAAGAGGATGAAGATTCTTTTTAAGAAAAATTAAAATTAAAAGAGACAAAAAAATTAAAAATGTCTTAAAATCAATTATTGAATTTGATGTTATTAAATAAGTTGCAAACAAAACCAATACAGCAACACCAACTCTTAAACTCTTATAAAATTTTGAAAGATCATATCTTTTATTTAAAAAATTTAATATTGTTTCCAATAAAATTAAAATTATTATCCCAGGTAAAATTAAAGCAACAGACGCAAAGAAACTACCAGAAACAGAAGCAAATTTATTTCCAGTGTAAGTCGCAATATTTAAAGCAATAGGACCTGGGGTTATTTCAGCAATTGAAACCATATCTAGAAATTCTTTTAATGTAATTAATTTATAAATACTTACAAGTTCATCTTTAATAATTGATAAAGCACTCCATCCACCTCCAAAAGAGAAAAGACCTATTTTAAAGAATATAAAGAAAAGTTTTAAAATCATTTTTTAACCCTAATTGAAATAAAAATAAAATATAAAAATGTAATTGAAACTAGAGTGTAAATTGAATGGAGTTTTAAAAAATAGATTAGTAAAAAACCAAACAAAAGAAAAACAAATTCGTAAATTTTGAAATTTTTAATAATTCCGAGAAAAAAATTAATCAATATAACAGCAATTCCAACTCTTATTCCTTCAAGAAAATATTGAATATAAAATAAATTTATATATTTTTTAAATAAAGATGCAACAATTAAAATAGCAAAAAATGGCGGAATAAATACACCTAAAACATAATAAAAACCTAATAAAATTCCACCAAGTTTCATTCCAATCATAAAAGCAGTATTAACCGCAATTGGACCTGGAGCACTTTGTGCTTTTGAAAATAATTTTAAAAACTCCTCTTTATCAATGATATTTTTTTTAATAATTTCCCTCTCAATTATAGGAACCATAGCATAACCCCCTCCAAGTGTTAAGGCACTTATTTTTAAAAAAGTAAAAAATAATAATAATTTAAATCTCATTCTTCAATATATACTTTTTCAATATAAGGAGAAGTCATTGCTGATAAAATTCCTGAATAGTTTAATCTCAAAGAGATAATATCTCCAACTTTTAAAAAGTATCTTTTATTTAAATTTATAACCATATGATCACTTGATGCTCCTATTACTTTTATATCTTCTTCAGGTTTTATTCCACCTAAATTGATGTCTTGTCTTCCTAAAGAAAGGATTCCTCTAATCATTAATCCTTCATCTTTAAACTCAACCTCCTCTCCAAATGCATCTTTTGTTCTTTTACCCCATGGTTTTGATGGTTTCCTTTTTACTTCAATTAATTGTGCTTCAAGAAGAAATGTATCTTCTCTTAAACCAGGAAGATTTTCTCTATTTATTGCTTCAACACCACAAAAAATTCCTTCTCCTACTCTTATTTGATTAATAAAATTTGGAAGTTTATGGTCCCAAATCATCTTCAATAAATTAGATCCTCCTCCTGAGATAACTTTAACAGGAATTTTCTCTTCTTCAAGTTTTGATTTTAATTCATAAAGTATTTTTAAATTCTTTTCATCTGGAATTATTCCTGAAAAACAAGTTGTATTTGTTCCAAGTCCTAAAAAAATAATATTTGGAAAACTTAAGATTTTTTTTACAAATGGAATTACATCTTCTGGCATTACTCCTTCTCTTAACTCTCCCACTTCAACCATTACAATAACACCATGTTTTTTACCTTTCTTTTTTAAGGAGAGTGAAAGTTTTTCAATTGTTGAAAGTTCTGTCTCCAAAGAAATGTCAACTAAATCAACTACTTCATCAATTTCTGAAAAAGAAGGCGCTCTTAAAAGAAGTTTTTGAACTCTAAGATGAGAAAAATTTTTTATATTTTTTATTCTTGAATCTCCAATGGTTTTAGCACCAAGGGAGATAAGGGTTCTAACAATATTTTCGTCACCTCTAACAACTTTTGTAACAGGAATAAGTTCAACTCCTAACTCTTCACACTTTTTTCTTATCTTTAAATAATTTTCACCTATTGCTTTTAAATTAATAATTAATCTTGGATACATAACTCTAAAAATTATAACTCTTTAAAGATTTTCTTTCAATTTGATTAAAATTAATAGTTAATTAAATTTTTTAACTCCTCTTTTATATTTTCAAAATCATTCTTCGAAATTTTTTCAAAATTTTTAAGAAAACCAAAAAGTTTTTGAAATATTGGTAATATTTCTTTTTCTTCAGTTAATTTTAATATTAGACTCATCTCAATAACATATACAAGATCTTTAAAATTTTTAAAGAAATCTAAATTTAGAGGTTCATTCAAAATTTTATAAATTCTCTTTTTGGCCTCTTCTTTTATCCATTCATCCTCCTTTTTAAAAAATATTTCCAATTCATTTAAATCATCATTAGAAATTTTAAACCCACTTGCTTTAATATCCTCTTCAAGATGTTCAATATTTGAAGGCCCTATAAGAGCTGTAATTATCTTGTTTTGACATAATACCCAATTTATTGCCATTTGTACTGGGGTTTTATCATATTTTTTACTTAATTCCTTAAATTTATTATATATTCTTATTGCAGATTCAAATTTTTCATATTGAAATAAAGGATCAAAATTTCTTATATCTTGTGGCTCAAATTTTTTATTTTCGTTAAATTTTCCAGTTAGAATTCCTCTTCCAGTTGTACTAAAAGCAATAATTCCAATATTATATTTTTCACTTAAAGGTATTAAATCTCTTTTTGACTCCCTTACAACTGCACTTAATTCAACAAGAAAAGAAAACACATTTCCAATTTTAAAATACTCCTCTACTATAGACATTGGAAGATGACCAATTCCGTATTCTCTAATTTTCCCTTCTTTTTTTAATTTCTCTAAAGCATTTACTGTCTCTTCAACTGGAGTGTAAGGATCATTAAAATGTATTTGGTATAAATCAATATAATCTGTTTTTAAATTTTTTAAACTTTCTTCACATGCTGTTAAGATATAGTCTTCTTTAAGATTGGGTATAACTCCTTTTTTAATGCCAACTTTAGTAGCAATATAAATATTTTTTCTAAAATCTTTAACAAACTCTCCAAGAATTTTTTCGGCATCTCCGTAAGCCTCTGCTGTATCAAAAAAATTTATACCCAATTCATATGCTCTATTTATCATTTTCTTAAACTCATTTAAATCTTTTTTACCATAAACACCACTTAATGAATAAGTTCCTATTCCAATTTCAGAAATTTTAAATTTTTTATATTCTTTATAATTCACTCTTACCTCCTTTTGAACTAATTTTTGCTAATTTTAACAAAATTAAACATTACATACAATAATAAATGACTAATTATATTTTTGTATAAGGAAGCACTAATTTTTAATTAAAGAATCTAAATTTATTTGGATGAATGGTGAATTTGTCAATTGGTGGGATGCTAAAATTCATATATTATCTCATGTTATACATTATGGTTCAGGAGTTTTTGAAGGAATAAGGTGTTATAAAACAGATAAAGGACCTGAAATTTTCAGATTAAAAGATCACCTTATTAGATTAAAAATATGATAATATTATGTTACTATATTAAAAAAGGAGGAAATATGAAAAAAATAGGATTAATTGATAAAATTATTGCAATAACAGGTACTGTTCTTATCTGGATACCAATTATAGCGCCTCTATTTTTTGCTTTATTATCATTATTTTATTTTAAAAAATTCAGATTTGATTATCTAATGACAATGGAGTTTTTTCTTTTAATTTTAATAGGAGTAATATTGTTGATAATAGTTAGTTTAAGAACCAAAAAAAGTATTAAAAATATTGTAATTTGTTCTTTAGTTTTGATTGGTTCATTTTTTTTACCTCAACTTATTGCACAATTAACAGGTGTTGCATCAGGTGAAACTGAGTTAACTACCACAATGTTTACAATTTTAATCACTTTTGTAATAATTTATATATTAGCCTTAATTATTTTAGGAGTTTTTGGAATATTATTAGTTAAAAAATTAGTTAAATCATAGAAGTTTCCCATTTTTATATATAAATAAATTTCACTATCATTTTGAATTGAAATTTAAATAAAATAATATAAAATATTGCTTAATTATATTTTTAAGGAGGAGTCATGCCTATTAAAGAATCTAAATTTATTTGGATGAATGGTGAATTTGTCAATTGGTGGGATGCTAAAATTCATATATTATCTCATGTTATACATTATGGTTCAGGAGTTTTTGAAGGAATAAGGTGTTATAAAACAGATAAAGGACCTGAAATTTTCAGATTAAAAGATCACCTTATTAGATTAAAAAATTCTGCAAAAATTTATAGAATGGAACTACCATATTCAATTGAAGAGTTAAGGGAAGCAACAAAAGAGTTGATAAGAAAGAATGATTTAGAGTCAGCCTATATAAGACCAATAGCGTATAGGGGGTATGGAACAATAGCGCCAAATCCCTTGGGTGTTCCAGTAGAAGTGTCTATTATTGCATTTGATATGGGAAAATATCTTGGTGATGAAAATATTAAAAAGGGAATAAATGTTTCAGTTTCATCTTGGAGAAAATTTGCTCCTGATACTCTTCCTGCAATGGCAAAAGCAAGTGGAAATTACTTGAATTCACAACTTGCCTTAATGGAAACTGTAAGTTATGGTTTTGATGAAGCAATTCTTCTTGATTATTTTGGTTATGTTAGTGAAGGCAGTGGTGAAAACATTTTTCTTGTTAAAAATGAGATTCTTTATACACCTCCACTTTCTTCTTCAATTCTTGAAGGAATTACAAGAGACACAATTATAAAAATTGCAAAAGATATAGGAATTGAAGTAAGAGTTGAATTTATTCCAAGAGAGGCACTTTATGTAGCAGATGAAATGTTTTTAGTTGGAACAGCAGCAGAAGTTACTCCAGTTATAAGTGTAGATAAAATTCCAGTTGGAAATGGCAGTGTTGGTAAAATAACAAGATTACTTCAAGAAAAATATTCAAAAATTGTTGAAGGAAAAGAAGAAGATAAATATGGATGGTGTGATTATGTAAACATTTGATAAAATTTAATTGAAATGAAAGTTTTAGGTGTTGAAACTTCATGTGATGATACATCAATGGCTATTGTTGAAAATGGAAAACTCATCTCAATGGTAAGAGCAACATCAGAGGATTTTCATAAAAAATATGGAGGAGTGGTGCCAGAAATTGCTGCTAGAAAGCAACTCGAGATTTTTCCCTATGTTATTGAGGAACTCGAAAAGAAAAGTGGAATTTCAATTAATCAAGTTGAAGGAGTTTCAGTTACAATTGGACCAGGTCTTGTTGGATCTTTACTTGTTGGTGTTGAATTTGCAAAAACCCTTTCATATTCTCTTTCAATTCCTCTAATTGGTGTAAATCACTTAGAAGGCCATATTTACTCAATTTTTTTTGATCATGATTTAAAGTTTCCATTCTTATCTTTAATAATATCTGGTGGTCATACAATTCTTTTAATTTTTGAAGAAAATTTTAAATATAAATTTTTAGGAGAGACAGTTGATGATTCAGCAGGAGAGATTATTGATAAGATAGGGAGAAAATTAGGTTTTGATTATCCTGCTGGAAAAGCGCTTGATGATCTTGCACTTAAAGGAGATCCAAAAAAATATAAATTTTCTATTCCAAAATTCAAAGATAAAGAAAAAAGGTACTCATTTTCATTCTCGGGTTTAAAAACTGAAGTTTTAAATGTTATAAATAAAGGAGATTTTAAAATTGAAGATCTTGTCTCTTCGATGTTTTATACAATATATGAATCGCTTATGAAAAAAATTGAACTTGCATATGAGGAGTTTAATATAAATAGAGTATCAGTTGTTGGTGGAGTTTCTGCAAGCAAATTTTTAAGACAATTTTTTAGTTTAAATAATAATTTTGAATTTTATTTTCCTTCTTTTGAGTTTTCAACTGATAATGGAGGAATGATTGCATTAGTTGGCGAAAGATATTTATTAGAAGGTTATTTTTCTGATTATGATCTTGACGCAGTTGCATCATTAAAATTAAATACAAATCCATATATAAAGAAAAATTAGGTAAAATGATATAATTTCATTGATAATTAAAAAGTTTGGAGGTTTTTATGGATAAAAATGAATTAGTAAAAATTGCAGAGAGTAATGTTCTTCCACATTATGCATTTGTTAAAGAAATTAGAGAAAAGGGTCCAAAGATAATTGTTAAAGGAGACGGTGCAAAAATTTATGATATTGATGGAAAAGAGTACATTGATGGTCTTTCAATTTTGTGGACTGTTAACATTGGACATGGAAGAAAAGAGATAATTGATGCCCTAAAAGAACAACTTGAAAAAATTAATTATGCAAGTTTGTTTGGCGGATATTTTAATGAACCTGCAATAAGACTTGCTGACAAATTAAGTAAAATTACTCCATCAACACTTAAAACAACATTTTTTATTTCTGGAGGATCTGAAGCAGTAGAATCAGCAATAAAATTTGTAAGACAATATTGGGCATTAAAAGGTCATCCTGAAAAAAAGAAAATTATTTCAAGAAGAGAATCATATCATGGAGTCACTTATGGTGCTCTTTCTGCAACAGGTTTAAGAATCTATAGACAACCATTTGAGCCTCTGCTTCCATTTTTCATTCATATCTCACCACCATATTGCTATAGATGTGATTTTGGAAAAGAACCTGAAACTTGTAATGTTGAATGTGCCAAACAATTCAAAGATGTTATTTATTATGAAGGAAAAGGAACGATAGCAGCAATAATTTTAGAACCAGTTATGAGTGCTGCTGGTGCTCTTGTTCCGCCAAAAAAATATTTTGAAGAGATCCAAAACATTGCAAGAGAAAACAACATACTTATTATTGCTGATGAAGTTATAAATGGATGGGGAAGATGTGGAGAACTTTTTGGTTCTCTTCTTTTTGATCTTGATCCAGATATAATGGTTTTTGGAAAAGGTATAACATCTGGATATGCTCCTCTTGGTGCAATGATTGTCAAAGAAGAATTATTTGAGGTTTTCATTGATAATATGTTTGTTCATGGTCATACTTTTGGAGGGCATTGTCTCTCAACAGTTGCTGCATTTAAAAATATAGAAGTTATTGAAAAAGAAAATTTACCAAAAAGGGCCAAAGAAAAAGGTGAGAAGTTAGGAAAACTTTTGATGGAATTAAAAAAACATAAAAGAGTTGGAGATGTAAGAGGAATTGGACTCCATTGGGCAATTGAGTATGTTAAAAATAAAGATACAAAAGAGAGAATACCATCTCATATAAGATTTGCAATGAGAGTTGAAGAAGCAGCATATAGAAGAGGTTTATATTTATGTAGAGCATCAGTTGACAAAACATATGTTGCACCACCTCTTGTAATTGAAGATAAAGATTTAGAGAAAATTGTAGAAATTCTTGATGAAGCAATTGATGAAGCAACAAGAAGTGTAGATATTTAATTTTTTTTTAAACTTTATGCCAAATTTTAGGCAAAAATTCTATTTTAAAAATATGTTATAATTTTATCAATGGAAAAAATAAAATATTTTCCATGGGAATCTTTAATTGATATATTACTAAACTATGTAGACATAGGAATTCATATTGTTGATAAAAATGGCGTTACTCTTTTTTATAACAAGGCAAATTCAAAACTTGAAGGGCTTTCTCCTGATGAGGTTATAGGAAAAAATATCCTTGAAGTTTTTCCATCTTTAACTCCAGAAACATCAACTCTTATTAAGGTATTAAAAACGGGTGAACCAATAATAAATAAACTTCAAGTTTTTTTGACTTATAAAGGAAAAGAAATAACAACTTTAAATACAACATTTCCTCTTTTTTATGGTGGAGAATTGATTGGTGCAATTGAACTTTCAAGAGATATTACAGAAATAAAAAAGTTGAGCGAAAAGATAATTGAATTACAAAGTAGAAAAAATGAAGAGTTAAATCAAGTTAGACCGTTACCAACATTTGATGATTTTAAAACAAAAGACGAGAGATTATTAAAGATAAAAGAGGAGATAAAAAAGGTTAAGGATTTAGACACTCCAATTTTAATTATTGGCGAATCTCAGGTTGGAAAAAGGCTTCTTGCTCAAATTATTCACTCAATATCGAAAAGAAAAGATAAAAAATTTTTATATTTGAATTGTGCAACTCTTGAAGAGTCATTGCTTGAAGAGATGCTTTTTGGTATTTACAATTCAGATCAAAAATTAATTAAAGAAGGATTAATTCATATTGTTGAAGGTGGAACACTTTATCTCGCAAATATTGATTCACTTCCATTAAATTTACAAGATAAATTAACATTTTTAATTGAAAATGGTGAACTCTCTGGAAGATTAATAACTTCAATTGAAACTCTTCCAATTTTTTCAATAAAAGAGGGTAAATTAAGTAAAGATTTATATTATGAAATTTCAAAAATTGAATTTGAAATTCCTCCACTAAGAGAAAGGAAAGAGGATATTTTATTTCTTTCAGATTATTTTCTAAATAAACTAAATAAAAAATATAAAAAGGATAAAAAATTTGGGGAAGATTTTTTTGAATTTCTACTTACCTTTAACTTTCCAGGAAATGTTGGTGAACTTTTTTACATAATAGAGTATGCATATTTACATTCTGAAGGAAAAATTATTAAAAAAGAATCTCTTCCAAAATCTATTTATTATAAAGAACTAAGTTTAGTTGATATCTCTTCTGAATTTGAAAAAAAGATAATTGAAGAAGTATTACACATTTCAAATAATAATATTTCAAAAGCAAGTAAAGTTTTAAAAATACCAAGACAAACACTTCAATATAAAATAAAAAAATACAAAATAGGAGAAAGGAGAAAAGTATGAAAGGAGATAAATTTGGAAGACATAGAGTTTTAGAACCAGTAGGTTATCTTCCTCAACCTGCAAAAAAGTTAAACAATGATTTTTCAACTATTTATTCAAATGAAATTCTTGTTAATGTTAAATTTTTAAATATTGATTCATCATCTTTTACTCAAATAAAAAATGAAGCAAAGGGAGACAAACGAAAAATTGAAGAGATAATTTTAAAGATAGTTGAAGAAAGAGGAAAGATGCATAATCCTATCACTGGTTCTGGTGGAATGTTTGTTGGAGTTATTGAGAAGATTGGAGAAGATCTTAAAGATAAAGTTCAAGCAAAAGAGGGGGATCTTATTGCATCGCTTGTTTCTCTTTCTTTAACTCCATTAAAAATTGAAAATATAAAAAGCATTGATATTGAAAGAGAACAGGTAGAAATTGAAGGAAAAGCAGTTTTATTTGAAACTGGAGTGTTTACAAAAATTCCATCCGATTTTTCTTTAAGAACTGCTCTTTCTCTTCTTGATGTGGCAGGTGCTCCAATACAAGTTTCTAGAATAGTTAAAGATGG
Organism: Caldisericia bacterium; assembly: GCA_030018355.1. Lineage (NCBI taxonomy): Bacteria > Pseudomonadati > Caldisericota > Caldisericia > Caldisericia bacterium. The sequence goes on from JASEFN010000002.1 coordinate 217,388, forward strand.
TGATAAAGTATTGATAATTGGAGCAGGTGGTAAATCTGGCCTTCTTTGTACATATGTTGCAAAAAAATATGTAAAAGAAGGAGTTGTTATTGCTCTCGCTCATTCTGAAAGATCAAAAAGAAGGTTAGAGAAATTGGGTTATTACGATTATTTAATTACCGGAAATGCTCAAGATCCAGTAGAAATTTATGAAAAAATAAATGAAATAACTAAAGGAGAATTGTGTGATAAGGTGATAAATTGTGTAAATGTTCCTGATACAGAACTTTCTTCAATTCTTTCATGTAAAGAGAGAGGTTTAGTTTATTTCTTCAGTATGGCAACTTCTTTTACAAAAGCAGCACTTGGTGCAGAAGGTGTTGGAAAGGATATTGATATGTTAATTGGAAATGGTTATGCAAAGGGGCACGCTGAATTTGCATTCAATATTTTAAGGGAGTGTCCTATTTTAAGAGAAATATTTGAAGAAGAGTTTGGAGGTAAATGAAATGAGAGATTATAGAGAGATAGAGATTTGGAAAGATGTGAAAGAGGAAGAATGGTATGATTGGCATTGGCAAATGAGAAATAGAGTTATGAATTTAGAAATACTTAAAAAAGTTATAAATTTAACTCCAATTGAAGAAGAAGGAGTTAAAAATTCACTAATAAAACTTAGAATGGCAATAACACCTTATTGGATAACTTTAATGGATAAAGATGATCCAGACGATCCTATAAGAAAACAGTCTGTTCCAACAATAAAAGAGTTAGATATAAAAGAGGAAGATATTTTAGATCCACTTTTTGAAGAAGTTGATTCTCCTGTTAAAGGTCTTACACATAGATATCCTGATAGAGTTTTATTTTTAATAACAGATCAATGTGCTATGTATTGTAGACATTGTACAAGAAGGAGATTTGCAGGTGAAAGAGATAGGGCTAGAACAAGAGATGAACTTTTACAAGGAATTGAATATATTAGAGAGCACAATGAGATAAATGATGTACTTTTATCTGGTGGAGATGCTCTCTTGGTTTCTGATGATACTCTTGAATTTATATTAAAAGAGTTAAGAAAAATTCCTCATGTTGAAGTTATAAGAATTGGAACAAGAGCGCCTGTAACTCTTCCAATGAGAATAACTGATAAACTTGTTGACATGCTAAAAAAATATCACCCAATTTGGCTTAATACTCAATTCAATCATTACAAAGAGATAACAGAAGATAGTAAAAAGGCTATTTTAAAACTTGTCGATGCAGGTATTCCAGTTGGAAATCAAAGCGTGCTTCTTAAAGGAATAAATGATTGTCCTGTAATTCAAAAGAAACTTGTAAATGAACTTGTAAAAATTAGAGTTAGACCATATTATCTCTATCAATGCGATCTCTCGCAAGGTATTTCTCATTTTAGAACATCTGTTGGTAAAGGAATTGAAATAATAGAGAATTTAAGAGGACATGTTTCTGGTTTTAAAGTTCCAACATATATAATTGATACCTTAGGAGGTGGAAAGATCCCAGTTTTTCCAAATTATCTTATTTCAATGTCTGATAGAAAAGTTGTTTTAAGAAATTATGAAGGTGGCTTTTTCTCATATACTGAACCTGAAGATAAAATTTCAAAATGTCCTAAAAATTGTGATTTATGTTTAAAAGAGAGTAATCTCATAAGTAAAGATGGTCCTGCATCAATTTTATCTGGAGAACGACTTTTAATTGAACCACCTCAATCAGAGAGAATTAAAAGAAGAAATGGATATTATACAAAAACTAAGAGAGAATAATATAAAAATATTATCAATAATTGGTCTCTCAAAAAATTGTGGTAAAACAACCACGCTTAATAAATTAATTGAACTTTTAGAAAAAGAGAATAAAAAAGTTTGTATAACATCAATTGGAATTGATGGAGAGAGCTTTGATCACCTTTTTCTTTTTGAGAAGCCAAAAATTCACTTAAAAGAGAATTTTTATGTTGTTACATCAATTGAATCAATTAAAGATAAAAATTTAGAATTTTTTATTTTAAAAAAATTTGGCATATATACTTCAAAGGGTGAGTTAATTTTAATTAAATTAGAGAAAGAAGGAGATGTTGAAGTATCTGGCCCTTATATTGGAAAAGATCTTCAAAGGGTTTTAGATGAGTTAAATGAATTTAATTTTGACATAATACTTATTGATGGTGCAATTGACAGGAAGGTTAGTATAAAGTATTCTGATGGCATCATTCTTCAAACTGGTTTAAACATAATTGATAAAAAAGAGGAAATAGTTGAAGAAACTGTTTTTTATAAAGAAATTTTTTCTCTTCCAGAAATTTATGATGAAATAAAAGATAGGATAAGAAAAAAAATTAATGAAAAACAACTCAAAAAAATTAACAAGTTGGAGGATGATTTTGTTTTTATTAATGGTGCTCTTACAGATTCTATTTTAGAAGAGTTAATTAATGAAAATATTAAAAAAGTGATTGTCGAACACCCATATAATATTTTTATTTCAAAAAAGAAATTTTATGATTTTAAAAAATTAGACGGTGAAATTTATGTTTTGAAAAAAGTTAATCTTTTGGGTATATCATTTTCCTCCTTTTATCAGGAAGGATTTTTTAATTTAGATGATGAGATAGAAATTTTTAATACATTAAAAGAGAAATTAAAACCATTTGAAATTTTCGATCCTATTAAAGGAAGGTAAATATGGAGAGAGGCACTCTTTCCTTAAATAAAGAAAAAGTTTTTTATGCAAAAGAAATTGCAAAAAGAATTTCAGAGAAAGTTGTAGATGAAATTAAAGATTTCTCAACTGTTTCAATTGAAAGAGGTATTTTAAGACTGCTTGGAATTTATGGAGTTGATTCAAAGGGAGTTCCTATTGTTAATCTTTTTATTGAGAAACTAAAAAAGGAGAATCTTTTAGCAAAAGGAGTTCTTTTTACAATATCAAATGGTTTATTAAATTTTAGTTCTTTAAATGTTGAAGAGTTTGTAAAAGGAGTAATTCTTGGTGAAATTAAATTAGATAAGATTCCATTTAACGAAAAAGAAAAAATAGAGAAAAGATCAATAGAACTTATAAAAGAGTGCTTTGAGAGAATAAAAAAAAGAAAAGAGGAAAGGGAAGAGTTTATTCAAAAATATCCTCCTCTTGAAAAACCTTATCTTTATGTAATAGTTGCAACTGGAAACATATATGAAGATGCAAAACAAGCAGCATCAGCCGCATATTTAGGAGCAGATTACATTGCAATTATAAGAAGCACTGCACAATCTCTTCTTGATTATGTACCTTATGGTTTAACTACAGAAGGGTATGGTGGAACATATGCAACTCAAGAAAACTTTAGATTTGTAAGAGAAAAGTTAGATGAAGTTACCCATAATGTGAAAAGATATATAAAACTTGTCAATTACTCTTCAGGTTTATGTATGCCAGAAATTTCAATAATTGCTTCTCTTGAAAGATTAGATCTTATGGTAAATGATGCTTTATACGGAATTTTATTTAGAAATTTAAATCCGATTAGAACAATGATTGATCAAAAATTCAGTAGATATATTCTATCACTTTCGGGTATTCCAATTGTTACAGGAGAAGATAATTTAATAAAAACAGTTGACTCTTTTGAATATTATTACACAGTTATTGTTTCACAACTTATTAATGAACAACTCGCAAAACTCTCCAATATGGATGAAAGTTTAATTGGTTTGGGTCATGCATTTGAACTTGACCCAAATTTAGAAAATGGTTTCTTATATGAAATTGCACAGGCTCAACTTGTAAGAGAACTATTCCCAAATTCACCTATAAAATATATGCCACCAACAAGATATAAGACTGGAAATATATTCCTCTCTTATGCAATGGATACATTATTTAATATTGTCTCTATTTTAACAGATCAAGAAATTGTTCTTCTTGGAATGTTAACAGAAGCGCTTCACACTCCATTTGTACAAGATAGATATCTTGCAATCGAAAATGCAAAATATATTAGAAATAATTTAAAGGATATATCAAAAGAGTTTTTAATTAAAAGTGGTGGACTGATTGAAAAAAGAGCAAAAACTGTTTTTGATAAAGCAGTTCAAACTCTTGAAGAAATTGAGAGTTTAGGTCTTTTTAATGCACTAGAAAAAGGATATTTTTCAAATATTAAAAGACCAAAATTTGAAGGAAGAGGGTATGATGGTGTTTTCAAGAAAGATAAAGATTATATTGAATTTAAAATTTAGAGGTTAAATATGAAAGAGAAAGATTTAATTGTAAGACCTTATGGTGATCTACCAAATGATGGGATGGTTCAGGTATCTTTTTCTCTTCCTATTAAACTTTCAAATCTTTCAAGAGAGATAGCAAGAAAAATTGCAAGAGAGATGAATTTAACTGATGAAATAATTGTTTTTGAAAAAGATCTTTATGAAAATTTTTCATTTTTCATCCTCTATGGAAAATTTAAAAAAGGAGTACAGGTTTCAAAAATTGAGATAAAAGAAGAAGAGAAAAAGAAACATGAATATCATGAAGTTTTGGAATTTGGAGAAAAAGTTTTAAGTAAAAAAATAAAAATAATTGCAGCAACAATTGGTTCAGATGCCCACACGGTTGGGCTTGATGCAATAATTAATGCAAAAGGATATAAAGGAGATTCTGGACTTGAAAGATATCCATTTTTTGAAATTTTAAATTTAGGTGCACAGGTACCTCATGAATTTTTAATTTCAAAAATTTTTGAATTTAAACCAAATGTTGTTTTAATATCTCAAACTGTCACTCAAAGAAACATTCATCTTAAAAATCTAACTCATCTTGTAGAACTTCTTGAAGCAGAAAATATAAGAGATAAACTTTTATTAATTTGTGGTGGATTTAGAATCACAAAAGAACTTGCACATGAATTAGGTTATGATATGGGTTTTGGTAGTGATACATATCCATCTGATGTTGCATTTTATATAATAAATGAAGTTATAAACAGAAATTTGTTAGATAAATGGAGTTAAAAATGGAAAAATTAATTATTACAGTCGCCCCTGTTGGGGCTGAGGTAACAAGAAAAGATACACCATACCTTCCATTAACACCAGATGAGATTGCTGATGAAGTTTTAAGGTGTTATAATGCAGGAGCAACCGTTGTTCATCTTCATGCAAGAGATGAATTTGGTAATCCAACCCAGAAAAAAGAGAGATATAAAGAGATAATTGAAAAAATAAAAGAAAAGGTTCCAGATATTATAATTCAAATTTCGACTGGTGGAGCAATAGGAATGAGTTTTGAAGATAGAGCAGAGCCACTTGAACTAAACCCCCCTTTCGCTTCTTTGACTGTTGGGACTGTAAATTTTGGAGACGGAGTTTTTTATAATCCACCAGATTGGATAAGAAAATTTGCCATAATAATGAAAGAAAAGAATATAAAACCTGAACTTGAAATTTTTGAAGCAGGAATGATTGATAATGCAATGAGATTATTAAAAGAGGGTTTAATTGAAGAACCGCTTCATTTTGATTTTGTTCTTGGAGTTCCAGGAGGCATGAGTGGAGACCCAAAAAATTTAATTTTCCTTGTTAACTCAATTCCTAAAAATTCAACTTGGATGGTTGCAGGAATAGGTAGATATGAGTTTCCTCTCAGTATAATTGCCGTTACTCTTGGAGGTCACACTCGTGTTGGTTTTGAAGATAATATCTATTTAAAAAAAGGTGTCTTAGCGAAATCAAATGCTGAACTGGTTGAAAGAGTAGCAAAATTTAGTATTGAGTTTGGAAGAGATATTGCAACAGTTGCTGAAGCGAGAAAAATCTTAAATTTAAAGAGATAATTAAATTTCCATAACTTTAAGGTCTTTTGAAATATTTAATTTTGCTTCAGTTTTTGAAATAACTTCATCTACAGTAGTAAATGGACTAATTTCTTTTAGAAGAAGTCCATCATTTTTAACTTCTATTACAGCAAGTTCTGTGACAATAAGATTTACTCTCTTTTTTGCAGTTAATGGATAGGTGCACTTTTTTAAAATTTTTGGTTCGCCTTTTGCAGTATGTTCCATAGCAACAATCAGTTTCTTTGCACCAACTGCAAGATCCATTGCTCCTCCAATTCCTGCAATCATTTTTCCTGGGATTATCCAGTTTGCAAGATTCCCCTCTTCATCAACTTGAATGCCTCCAAGAACTGTTACATCGATATGTCCTCCTCTAATCATTGTAAAAGACATGAATGTATCAAAAAATGAAGAAAAAGGCAGTGTTTTTACTGGGACATTACCAGCATTTGTAACCTCAAGATCAGGATTTTCTTTATTAATTTCACCAATTCCTAAAATACCATTTTCTCCTTGAAAGATAACTCTTACTCCTTTTGGAATATAATTTGAAACTAAAACTGGAATTCCAAAACCTAAATTTACAATATCACCATCTTTTAACTCCTTTGCGACTCTTTTTGCAATTATTTCCTTTGGCTCCATTTTTAAATTCCTCCCTTTACTATATAATCAATAAAAATTCCAGGAGTTTCGATTTCATTTGGATTCATTTCCCCAATCTCAACTAAATTTTCAACTTCAGCAATTACTTTTTTTCCAGCGAGTGCCATTACTGGATTAAAGTTTCTTGCTGTTCCATAATATTTTAAATTTCCAAATTTATCCCCCCATTTAGCCTTTATAATTGAAATGTCTCCTCCAAGAGGTAGTTCTAATAAATACTCTTTTCCATTTATTAAAAATTTTTGTTTCCCTTCCTCAACAACTGTTCCAACACCAACTGGGGTTAATATTCCGCCTAATCCTGCTCCATATGCTCTTAATCTTTCAATGAGTGTTCCTTGCGGAACAAATTCAACTTCAATTTCTTTGTTTATATATTGTTTTTGAGTTTCTGGATTTGTTCCAATATGAGTTGTTATTACTTTTTTTACCCTCTTCTCCTTTATTAACTTTCCGACTCCTTTATCAGGATAAGATGTATCATTACAAATAACAGTGAGTTCTCTTACTCCTAAATCTAAAATTGCATCTATTAATATTTCGCTTGTACCATTTGCAAGAAAACCTGCAATAAGAAGAGTTGAACCATCTTTTAAACCAGATAAGAGAAGTGCTTCTTTTGGATCTCTCACTTTCTCAAACATTTACACCTCCCAAAGAAGATTTTTAACTCTATTTTATCAAAATTTCTTATGATATAATAATTAGAAAAGTTAATTTTTCTCTTTAAGGAGGTTAGAGATTATTACTTCAGATAAGATAAGAAATGATTTTTTAAAATTTTTTGAAGAAAGAGATCACTTAATTTTACCCTCTTTTTCTTTGATCCCAAAAGATCCAACTCTTCTTTTTACAGCAGCAGGAATGGTTCCGTTAAAATCTTACTTTCTTGGTGAAGAGGAACCTCCAAAAAGAAGAATAGCCACATGTCAGGCTTGTTTAAGAACAAACGATATAGAACAAGTTGGTAAAACAATAAGACATCACACTTTTTTTGAAATGCTTGGGAATTTTTCGATTGGTGATTATTTTAAAGAAGAGGCAATCTCTTGGGCATATACTCTTCTTACCAAAAATTGGGGTTTAGATAAAAATAGAATTTGGATTTCAATTTATCCAGATGATGAGGAGGCACTTAATATTTGGAAAAAAATTGGTATTCCTCAAGAGAGGATTGTTAAACTACCAGATAACTTTTGGCAGATGGGAGAGGAAGGACCATGTGGTCCTGATTCTGAAATTTATTATGACTTAGGAGAGGAATTTTATTGTAACGATCCTTCATTAGGTCCAGCATCCGAAGGAGATAGATTTATTGAGGTGTGGAATCTTGTTTTTACTCAATTTGATAGAAAAAAAGATGGAACACTTAATCCGCTTCCAAGAAAAAATATAGATACTGGAATGGGTCTTGAAAGAATAACAATGATTTTACAAAATAGGAAAAGTAATTTTGAGACAGATATATTTTTTCCAATAATAGAGAAGATAACAAAGGTTCTTAAATGTGATTATGATGAGAAAACAAAAATAAATATTAGAGTCATTGCAGACCACATTAGAGCAATTACATTTTTAATTTCTGAAAATCTATTTCCATCAAATGAAGGAAGAGGTTATGTTTTGAGAAGATTAATAAGAAGAGCCTTTTCTTCTGGATGGGCTCTTCAGGCAAGAGAACCATTTTTATATAAAATCTATCCTGTAGTTGTTGAAAAATTTAAAGAGCCTTATAAATTTTTAAGAATTGATGAAAAAATTGAGAAAGTTATTTTAAGTGAAGAAAAAACATTTATTGAGACACTTGAGAAAGGAATTGATATAATTGAGAATTTGGTAGAAAAAGCAAAAGAAGAGGGTAAAACCGAAATTTCTGGAAAAGATATATTTTTCCTTTATGACACATATGGTTTACCAGCAGAGGTTATTGAAGATATTTTATCAACAAGAGGTCTTTCTTATAATAAAAAAGAATTTGAGGATGCTTTAAATCAGTCAAGAGAAAGAAGTAGAAAAATTGCAAAAGAATCGAAAATATTTGAAGAGAGTTTAGATTACATAAAAATAAAAGAAGAATTTGGTGAGACAGAATTTATTGGATATGATACTTTAGAGAGCGAAGGAAAAGTTCTACTTTTAATGAAAAACGGTGGAAGAGTTCAAAAACTATCAAAAGGTGAAGAAGGATTGCTTATTCTTGACAAAACTCCATTTTATGGCGAAAAAGGCGGTCAAGTTGGAGATATTGGTGAAATAAAAGGAGAAAATTTATATATATCTATCTTAGATACAAAATCACCAGTTGAAAATTTAATAGTTCATATAATAAGAGTTTTAGATGGAGAGATAAGAGAGGGAGATAAGGTTTATTCTTATGTTAATAGAAAAAGAAGAGAGGGAATAAAAAGAGCCCACACAGCAACACACCTTCTTCATAAAGCATTAAGAGAGGTTCTTGGAGAACATGCAACTCAAAAAGGATCTCTTGTTTCAGAAGACTATTTAAGATTCGATTTTTCTCATTTTTCAGAAATTTCAGATGAAGAGTATCATGAAATTGAAAGAAAAATAAATAATTGGATTTATGAAAGTTTACCCGTTATAGTAAATTTTAAAAATATTGAAGAAGCAAAAAGAGAAGGTGCAATTGCTTTATTTGGTGAAAAGTATGGACAAATTGTAAGAGTTGTTTCTGTGGATGAACTAACAAAAGAGTTTTGTGGTGGAACACATGTATCTAACACAATTGAAATAGGTGGTTTTAAAATAATTTCTGAAAGAGGAATTGGAACAAATTTAAGAAGAATTGAAGCAATAACTGGTCTTAAGGTTATAGATTATTTAAACAAACTCTCAAAAGATTTTAAGAATTTGTCTCTTTCTCTTTCTGCAAAAGATGATGAAGTCATCTTGAAAGTTCAAAAATTAAAAGATAATATAAAGGAACTTGAAAATATTATTAGAGTTTTAAAAGAAAGATATTTTGATCTTTTACTTGAAAATGCAATAAAAAATTCAATTAAAATTAAAGAATCAAAGTTAATTTTAATTCAAGATAAGATTCTAAATCCACAAGATAGCTTCTCTATCTTTGATAAATTAAAAGAGAGAGAAAAAGAATTTATATTTATTTTCCTTTCAAATAAAGACTTAAAAAATATTTCTATATTTATTTCAGATTTATTAAAAGAAAAAATTTCAGCAAAAGAGATTCTTAACTTTTTAAATTCAAAATATGGAGGCAAGGGAGGAGGTAAAGAGGATATTGCACAAGGAAGAATTGAAAAGGTTGAGTTAGATTTAAATTTGATAAAAGAATTTTTAATTGGAAAAATATAAAATAAGGATTAAAAATGAAAAGAATTTTAGGTGTTGATTGGGGAGAGAAAAAGATGGGTGTAAGTATCTCTGATGAATTAAAGATTTCAGCAAATGGAATTGGTGTTTTTTATGGAGATTTTGAAGAAAAGTTGAAAGTTCTTAAAGAATTAACAGAAAAGTATGAAATTGAAAAAATTGTTTTGGGAATTCCAATTTCACTTTCAGGTGAGATTAATAAAGAGGGTGAAAAGATTTTAAAAGTTAAAGATGAAATTGAAAAAAGATTAAGAATTCAAGTTGAACTTATAGATGAGAGATTTACAACAAAAATAGCAAAAGAAAGATTTTCTTTTGAGAAGAAAAAAAGACAGAAAATAAAAGAAAAAAAGATTCAAGATGATTTGACAAGTGCAATTATAATTTTAAACTCATATCTTGAGAGGATAAAATGAGAATTTTGAAGATATTAACAATAATTTTTATAACTATTCTTATTATTCTTCTCTCATTAAGTTTATATGCTTATGAAGAATTTAAACCACCAAAAGATTTTGAACCTAAGAAAGTTTATATCAAAGATGGTCTAACTCCAAGAGAAATTGGTAAACTATTGAAAGAGAATAAAATAATCAAAAATGTCGAATTTTTTGTTATTTTTGCAAAATACTATGAAATTGATGATAAACTGAAATCAGGAATTTATGAATTTAACGAAAAAATGAATCTAAAAGAAGTCCTTTTTAAATTAACTCAAGGAGGAATTCCGCCATTTATAAAAGTAACAATAAAAGAAGGATTTACCATAAAAGATATAGCAAAAACTTTTGAAGAAAATGGATTATGTACAAAAGAGAAATTTTTAGAAGAGACAACTAAAATAGAAAAATATAAAGATTATATTTTTGAAGATGCAAAATCGCTTGAAGGATTTTTATATCCAGATACATATTATTTTGAAAGAGATAATTTAGAAAAAAATATTATAATGATGCTTGAAAATTTTAATAAAATATTTTTTGAAGTTTACAAAAATTATAATGGATCACTTAATAAATATGACATTTTAAAACTTGCATCAATTGTTGAGAAAGAAGCGATGGTTGATGAAGAAAGAGATATTATTGCTGGAGTTTTTATGAATAGACTCGAAATAGGTATGCCACTTCAAGCAGATCCAACCCTAAAATATATTCTTGATAACCCATCATATACACTTTCTTCAAAAGAACTTGAAATCGATTCACCATATAATTCTTATAAATATAGTGGCCTTCCTCCAACACCAATATGTAATCCTTCAATTAAATCAATAATTGCTGTTTTAAATCCTAAAAAGACAGATTATCTTTATTTTGTGGCTGATGGAAATGGAAAACATCTTTTTGCAAAAACTTTTGAAGAGCATTTGAGAAATATACATAAGGTTATGCCATGAAAATAATGTTTATTGGAATTGCTGGAGGAACTGGATCTGGAAAAACAACAGTTGCTCATAATATAAAAGAAAAAATTGGTGAGGATATTTTAATATTAGATATGGACTCATATTATAAAGATAATTCTCATATACCTTTTGAAGAAAGATTAAAAATAAATTATGATCATCCAGATGCTTTTGATATACCCCTTCTAAAATCTCATATTGAGGCTCTTTTAAAAGGTGAAAGCGTCAAAAAACCAATTTACTCATTTGTTGAATATACAAGACTTAAAGATTATGAAGAGATAAGACCCAAAAGAATAATTATTCTTGAAGGTATTTTCGCTTTATTTTTTGAAGAGATAAGAAAACTTATGGATATAAAAATTTATGTTGATACAGATGCAGATATAAGACTCATTAGAAGATTATTAAGAGATATAAAAGAAAGGGGGAGAACAATTGATTCAGTTATAAAACAGTATACTGAAGTTGTTAGACCTATGCATATTCAATTTGTTGAACCAACAAAAAGATTTGCTGATATAATTATTCCAGAAGGTGGTTTTAATATAGTTGCAATTGATATAGTTGTTAGTAGAATAAAAGAATTTTTTAGGGAGTAAAATTAATGAATGAAACTATTTTAAGATTATTTTTTCCAAAAGAAAACATAATGATACTTCAAACATTAATTGAATCGCTCGAAGGTAAAGCGATGATTTTATACACTTATGTTGATGACAATTTAGGAATAATGGATATATCTTTTGACAAATCCTTAATGAATGATATGATATCTTTTTTAAAAGAGGTTTCTGAAATATTACCTTTAATTTATGAACCATTAAATTATGGTAATGCTTAAAATTTTTTATCCAAAAGAATTTTATAAAAGAGTAGAAGATATAAATTTAAATTTAGATAAATATATTTCATATGAGGGTATAATTTTAGATCTTGATAATACATTAATAAAAAGAGGAGATACTTTTATAGAAGAAGAAACTTTTAACTGGTTAAAAAGGGCGAAAGAGAGTTTTAAAATAGGAGTTATTTCAAATAATAGAAAAAAAAGAGAAATTGAAAAGATAAAAGAACTTAATATTCCTATAATTTTTAATGGATTAAAGCCACTCCCTTTTTCTTTTTATAAAATGTTAAAGATTTTAAATTTAAAAAGAGATAAGATAATTTTAATTGGAGACCAAATTTTTACAGATATTTTAGGTGGTAATGTTTTAGGTTTTTATACAATACTTGTTGAACCAAAAGACAAAAATAGAGATTTTATTTTAACAAAATTTCAGAGATTTTTTGAGAAATCAATTTTAAAAAAAATTAAAAATTGTGTTATGCTATAATTAGTTTATGGATAAATACTCTCAATTCGGCACTAATTTAATAACTGATGGAATAATAACAGAAGATCAACTCAAAACTGCTCTTGAAGAGAGTAAAAAAAGTGGTGAGCCACTTCTTGACACTTTAAAAAGATTGAAATATATAAATGAAGAAACATATGCAAATCTTTTAGCCAGACAATGGGGTTTTCCTTATATTGATCTTTCAACTGTTGAAATTGATAAAGAGATAGTTCATCTTATATCTGAAGAAATTGCAAGAAGATACAAAGCAATTCCTTTTGGAAGATCAAGAGATGATAAAATTATGGTTGCAATTGCAGATCCAACTGATATTGTTGCAATAGATTATCTTAGAAATTTTATACCAAATATAAAAATATTTGTTGCATCCTATGAATCAATTTTAAGAAATATTGAAAAATATTATGCAATGGAAACAACTGTTAAAGAAGCTGTGAAAGAGATGGCTGGTGGTGCAATTGAAGTTGAAAAAGAAGAAGTGAAAGATGTTGAATTATCAATTGATGAGGCGAAAAGTTTAGCAGAAACAGCACCAATAATTAGACTTATGAATCAAATAATAACTGAAGCAATAACTTCAAATGCATCAGATATACATATTGAACCACAAAAAAGATTTTTAAGAATAAGATATAGAATTGATGGAATTTTAAGAGATGCTATGAATCTTCCCAAAAATATTCAACCAGGTTTAATTTCAAGAGCAAAAATTATGGCAAATTTAGATATTGCAGAAAGAAGGAGACCACAAGATGGAAGAATAAATTTAAAATTTAGAGGAAGAGAAGTGGATTTAAGAGTGTCTGTTCTTCCTGGAATCTTTGGAGAGAAAGTTGTTTTAAGAATTCTTGATAAGGAAAGATCTTTAATTCCTCTTGAACAATTAGGCTTCTCAGAACAAAGTTTAGAGATTTTCAAAACTCTTATTAAACAACCATATGGTATGATTTTAATAACAGGACCAACAGGTTCTGGAAAATCCACTACTCTTTACGCAATTTTAAGAATTTTGAATACTCCAGAAGTAAATATATTGACAGTAGAAGATCCTGTTGAATATCAACTTGATGGCATAACACAAGTTCAAGTTAATCCAAAAATAAATTTAACTTTTGCAAACGCTTTAAGAGCATTTTTAAGACAAGATCCAGATATAATTCTTGTGGGTGAGATAAGAGATAGAGAAACAGCACAAATAGCAATGGAAGCAGCATTAACAGGTCACCTTGTTTTTTCAACTCTTCATACAAATGATTCTTTTTCAGCACCAACAAGATTAATTGATATGGGAATTGAACCATATTTAATTGCGTCGTCTTTAATTGGAGTTACTGCTCAAAGATTAGTAAGAAAAATTTGTAATGAGTGTAAAGAGGAGTATAAACCAAATAAATTTATTTTAAAACAGATTGGAATAGAGGATTATGACGGAGTTTTTTATAGAGGTAGAGGATGTCAAGTATGTGGAAATAGTGGATATAAAGGAAGAATTGCAGTACAAGAAGTTTTAAAAATTGATGATACAATAAGAGAGATGATTCTTCAAAGAAAATCATCAACAGAGATAAAAGATTATGCTGTTAATAATGGAACAATAACTCTTCTTCAAGATGCTATTGATAAGGCTAAAAAAGGAATTACAACAGTAGAGGAAGTTATAAGAGTAATTTCAACAGTTGAGGTGTTAGAAGGATGATATATAAATTAGATGATTTATTGAAGATTTGTAAAGAGAAAAATGCTTCAGATCTTCATTTAACAGCAGGTCTTCCACCTGTATTTAGAATAAAAAAGAATTTAATTCCATTAAAGGGCGATCCATTAACACCTGAGGAGATTGAGGAGTTAATTTATCCAATAATGAATGATGAACAAAAAAGAGTTTTCGAAGAAAATTGGGAAATAGATTTTTCTTTTGGTGTACCGCATGTTGGAAGATTTAGAGTTAATGTATTTAGACAGAGACAAACAGTTGCGGCAGCATTTAGAGTGATACCTTGGGAAATTCCAACATTTGAAGAGTTGGGTCTTCCACCTGTTATGAATAAAGTAGTTGAACTTGAAAAAGGCTTTGTATTGGTAACTGGTGCAACAGGTTCAGGAAAATCAACGACTCTTGCATCTATAATTGATAAAATTAATGCAACAAAAAGCGTTCATATAATAACAATAGAAGATCCTATTGAATATCTATTTAGACACAAAAGGAGTATTGTTGTTCAGAGAGAACTTGGTTCTGATACAAAATCTTTTCCAAATGCATTAAGAAGTGTTTTAAGAGAAGATCCAGATGTGATCCTTGTTGGTGAAATGAGAGATCTTGAAACTATTTCAGCAGCAATAACTGCAGCAGAAACAGGTCATCTTGTTTTTGCAACACTCCACACAAATACAGCTGCACAATCTATTGATAGAATAATAGATGTTTTTCCACCATATCAACAACAACAGATTAGAATTCAACTCTCAAATAACTTATCTGCAATTTTTTCACAACAACTTATTCCAAGAAAAGATGGTCAAGGTCTTGTTCTTGCAACTGAAGTTTTAATAGTAACACCCGCAGTAAGGAATCTTATAAGAGAAAATAAAACATATCAGATAAATACAATAATTCAAACTTCAAGAGATATTGGTATGCAAACAATGAATCAATCTTTAAAAGATTTATATGATAGAGGATTAATCACTTATGATGATGCAATTAAATATTCTTATGATAGGGAGGAGATGATTAAAATATTAGGAAGAGAGAGTTATGGCAAAGTTCAAATATAAAGGAAGAGATAGTTATGGAAAAGTAGTGGAGGGTGTTTTAGAAGCATCTAATGCAGAAGAACTCGAATCAACTCTTAAAAAAAGAGGCTTAATTCCAATTAAAATTGAAAAAAGCGAAGAGAGTGGAATAGCAGGAATTTTATATAGATTTTTTGGTAAAAGGGGAGTTAGCATTAAAGATCTTCTTTTCTTTACAAGACAATTCACTACTATGCTTAAAGCAGGACTCCCCTTAACAAGAATTCTTGATATACTCTCATATCAATCACCAACTAAAAAATTAAGAGAAGTTGCAAAAGAATTAAAAAGAAATGTTGAATCTGGAATTCCATTATCAACAAGTTTAATGAATTATCCAACAATTTTTTCAAATCTTTATGTAAGTATGGTAAGAGCAGGAGAAGTCGGAGGAACACTTGATAGATCTTTAGAAAGAATAACTGAGTTTCTTGAAAATGATTATAGATTAAGACAAAAAATAAAAAGTGCAATGAGTTATCCAATGTTTGTTCTTATTTTCGCATTATCTCTTGGATTTTTTATGCTAACAATTTTTGTTCCAAGATTTGCAGGATTTTTTGCAGATTTAAATGTTCCACTTCCTGCTATGACAGCATTTACACTCAATCTTTCAAGAACACTTATTAAATATTGGTGGTTAATATTAGGTGCTTTAATAGGTGGATTTGTAGTATACAATGCATATAAATCAACTCCATTTGGTAAAGAAAGAGTAGATAGGGGAAAACTTAGAATGCCAATTCTTGGAAAAGTAAATCACCTTACAATAATGGCAAGATTTACAGGAACCCTTTCTTCTCTTCTTGCTGCTGGTGTTCCACTTCTTCAAGCATTAGACACTGTTGCTTCAACTGTTGATAATGTGATAATTGAAAGAGAAATAACAAAAATCGAAGATAGAGTAAGAAGAGGAGAAACTCTTTCTAAACCAATGGAAGATTCGGGACTTTTTACTCCAATGGTTGTTCAAATGACCGCAGTTGGTGAAGAAACTGGAGAATTGGAGGGAATGCTTAAAAAAGTATCAGAATTTTATGAAGAAGAGGTAGATAGAGCAGTGGGGCAATTAACATCAATGGTTGAACCACTTCTCATAATTTTTGTTGGAGGAATTATTGGATTTATAGTAATTTCTCTTTATCTTCCAATTTTCTATATGGTTGGTCAAATTCAATAAAAAAGTGGAGGATTTTTAGATTAAAGATAAAGATTTTCTTGGTTCACAAGGAAAATTAATTGATATTTTAGAATTTATTTTTTTAAAAGATGAACCATATATTGATTTAAGTGAGATATCAGATCTTTTTAAATTAAGTAAATCTGGAAGTTATAGAATTTTATCCATTTTAGTAAAAAAGGGTTTTTTAGAACATAAAAAGGGTGATGCCAGATATTTTTTAACAAAAAAAATTTTTGATATTTCTAAAAAATTAATTTTTAAAGAGCCAATCTACTTTATCATAGAAAATATTTTAGTTGAATTAGGAAATAAATTAAAAGAAGAAATATACTTTTTAAAAATTGAAAATAGTGAATTAAAAATTATCTATTCAAATTCAAAGAAAAACAATTATGAGTTTTTTCCTATTCATGCAACATCATTTGGCAAAGTAATTTTATCCTTTTTAGATAATTCAAAAAGAAAAGAGATTTTTAATAAAATTAATTTTGAAAAGTATACTATTTATACAAAAGATAATTTAAATGAATTTTTAAAAGAAATAAAAAAGATAAAAAAAGATGGATTTTCTTTATCAATTGAAGAATTTACTTATGGAATATGTGATTTATCATTTCCTATTTTTGACAATGTTCAAGATAAAGTTTATTCTCTGGGAGTTAGATTTTCAAAAACAAAACTATCTGAATTATATCTTAATGAGATGATTCAAGTTTTAAAACAAACAAAAGATTTATTGGAAAAAAATCTAATTAACTTTTACAAATTTAAATAAATATAAACGCCATAAATTCAAAATATATTGACTTCATTGAAAGCATAAGATTTATCTAATTTTTGTATTTATATGAAGATAAAAAGAGAATTAAAAATTTTCTTCTTTTTTGAAAAATATGGATTATAAGTAAACCTAAATTTATATTTTTCTATGCCTGTTTTAATCTTAGTAAGTAAATTGATATTCTATTAAATATTAAATTAGATGATACAATATAGGTAGATTTTTTTAAATTTTTAGCGTGTTTGGACTTATATTAAAAATATGAGATTTTATCAAAAATAAATAAATAAAAAATAGAAAAATGGAGGTAAAAAAGATGAAAAACAAAAAAATATTAATTAAAATTACAATTTCTATTTTAATAGTAATTGGATTTATATTTTGTGTTCAAATACCTATTATAACAACCTTTTCGTCTATAAATAATTCAAAGCCACCTTCTTTAGCTAATTTTAATATCCCAATTTATATTGATTATTATCATCTTAGAATAGAATATTTAACAACTTCAGATTGGACAACTCTTGAATTAGTTAATATGGTAGAAACAATTTTAACTATGAGATTTATTGAGAAAATAGGAATACCAACTCATATTGGATTGGAATATAATATGTTAAGTTTAAACCAACCACTTGAAGAATCTATTAAAGAAAAGATGGTAGGTATGAAAGTTGATTTTGCAATTTCTTCAGAAAAAATTACTCAACCTCTTTTTTTCATTCTTAAAAAGGGTAATTTGGGAAAAAGCATTGTAAGAATTTTTATTATTACAAATGAAAAGATCCAGATTATTAAAGAAATTACGCATATTGGTGAAGTTCCAGGTAGTGAAGGATTAAATCCCATATCATTTGAAATTGATCTAAAATTACTAAAAAATCTTTCACATACTCAAATAGTAATTAATCGTCCTACTAAAAAAATGATTCTGTCTTTTTATTATCCATGGTATCATGAATATGATTGGTCAAGTCCTATGCTTAGAGATAGACCATTAAAATTATATTCTTCAAATGACCCAAAGGCAATTCTTCGCCAAATTACACAGGCTCAACAAGCAGGAATAGATGGTTTTATCTCTTCATGGTGGGGGCCAAAACATTATGAAGATCAAAATTTAGAAATACTTCTAAATTTAGCACATAAAAAAAATTTCTCTATCTCAATCTATTTTGAAACCTTAACTGAAACTGGTCCTCGAGATGAGGAAGAAATTTATCAAATGCTTAAATATATTATTGATAAATATGGAGATCATCCAGCATTTTTAAAAATTGATGGTAAACCTGTTATTGTTATTTGGGCATCACAAGAAGTTCCACTTAAAACATGGGAAAATATTTTTACAAAACTAAGAAATGAAGGAAGAGATGCTATTTATATTGGGTGCGGCTATAATATTGATAATCTTAATGTATTTGATGGAATACATGAATATGGAATTTTTGGTTTCAAAGATCTTAATGAAGTTTATAAAACTGTAAGTTCTTATACTCGTTATTTTTCATTGTTATCAGATGAGCCTAACAAATCAAAAATTTGGGTTGCAACTGTTCAGCCGGGTTATGATGATCGACTTATACCAGGAAGAATAGGTTATGTAAAAGATAGAGAAAATGGTTGGTGCTATTGGAATACATTTGAAGCAGCAATAGAAAGTGATCCAGATTTAATTTTTATAACTACATGGAATGAATGGTGGGAACATACATATATTGAGCCAAGTGAACTTTACGGGGGTATATATTTATGGATAACCTATGTATTTGCTAGCAAATGGAAAGGCCATTAACTATTATTTCATAATTTAAAACAGCATATTAACAAAATCGAATATGTTGTGTACTCATGTAATTTATACTTGACAAATTTATAAATTTAATTCATAATTGTGTTATGAATTTTAAAAATTGTGTTACAAAGGAGAAGTTATGGGAGAACTTGTTCGTTTTGGAGTTTCTTTAGAAAAAAATTTATTAAAAAGATTTGATAATTTTATAAAAGAGGAAAATTATCCAACAAGATCAAAAGCCATTAGCGATTTAATTTCAGAAACTTTAACTAAAAGAGAGTGGATTAAAAGTGAGACTGTTTTTGGTTCAATAACACTTTTTTATAACCATCATAAAAGAGATTTATCAAACAAGTTGGTTGATTTGCAACATGATTTTAATGATATTATAATTTCAAATCTCCATGTTCATATTGATAAGGATAATTGTCTTGAGGTAATTGCATTTAAAGGAAATTCAAAAAGAGTTTATGAATTAAATAAGACATTGAAAAGTATTAAGAATTTAAAATTTAATACTTCAATTATTAAAATTGAGGAGGTTTAATTATGCATATTCCTGATGGTTTTTTAGATGTAAAAACAACTATTTCTTTTTGGGGAATTTCAGCGGTTTTTCTTTCATATTCAATAAAAAAATTAAGGGATAATTTAAATGAAAAAATCATTCCATTAATGGGAGTTTTAGGTGCTTTTGTTTTTGCATCACAAATGTTAAATTTTCCAATTTTAAATGGTACTTCAGGTCATTTTGTTGGTGGAGTTTTACTTGGAATTGTTTTAGGTCCTTTTGCAGGTTTAATTACCATGAGTTCAATATTATTAATTCAATCTCTTCTTTTTGCAGATGGTGGAATTATTTCACTTGGTGCAAATATATTTAATATGGGAGTTGTTGGTCCCTTTTTAGGTTTTTACCTTTATAAAAATTTTTTAAAATTTTTTAAAAATAATTTTATAATTTCTTCTTTTTTATCATCATTTCTATCTGTTGTTATTGGTGCAGCATTTTGTTCTATACAACTTGGAATTTCAAATACTATTCCAATTTCTTTAGGATTACCCACGATGGTTGGAATTCATGCTTTAATTGGAATAGGTGAAGGAGTTATAACATCATTAATTTTAAGTTTTCTTTACAAAATTAGAAAAGATTTAATTATTCCAGAAACTTTAGGAGGTATGAAATGAAAAAATATATATTAATTTTATTTATAATTTCAATAATTCTTGCTTTATTTTCGCCTTTTGCATCTTCTTTTCCTGATGGACTTGAAAAAGTGAGCGAAATTTTTAATTTTCAAGAGAAAGAAAGAACTTTAATTTCATCTCCAATGCCAGATTATACAATTCCTTTAGTTCAAAATGTTAATCTATCTACAATTCTCTCTGGTATTTTTGGAGTTATTATTACCTTTATTTCTCTGTATCTTCTTGGTCTAGTATTTAAAAAAAAGATTGATTAAAAATCCTTTATTAAAATTTCTCTTTACAATATTGTTTATTTTTTCAGTTATTTCAATAAATAATAGAGAACTTGAGAAACTATTGATTTACTTAATTATAATTTTAATTTTAATAATTGCATCAAAAATTAAGGTAAAGACTTTTCTTAAAAAATTATTTTTATTATTACCATTCATAATTATTTTTTCAATTACAAATCTTTTTATGAAATATAAAATATCTTCTTTCGATAAATTAAATTTTGTATCCATTACTCTAAAGCCTGTTATATCTTTATCTGCAATTATCTTATTAATCGAGACAACAAATTTTGTTTATTTAATTCAAAGTTTAAAGATATTAGGAATTCCGAAAGAAATTTTAAATACTACACTATTAATTTATAGATATTTTTTTATATTACTTGATGAAATTAAAAAAATTGAAATTGCAAGAGATATGAGATACTTTGGGGGATATTTTAAAAGACAAGTAAAAGTTTATTCAAACATAATTGGAGTTTTACTTTTAAGATCAATTGAAAGAAGTGAGAGAATTTTTAATGCAATGAAATTGAGAGGATATGAGAATGAAATTAGATACATTTTAAAATTAGAATTAAATAAAAAGGAAATTTTTATTTTATTTTTATTTATATTGATTCTTATCTTTATAAGGATTGCATGAGAGAGGCTATTGTTGTAAAAAATTTAAATTTTTCATATGAAAATAGTAATTTTAAACTTCAAAATATAAATTTTGTTATTTATGAAAGAGAAAACATAGGGATTATTGGAAAAAATGGTTCAGGAAAAACAACTCTCATCTTAAATCTTGTAGGAATATTAAAAGGAGATGGTTTAATAAAAATTTTTGATATTCCTTTAAAAAAAGAGAATCTAAAGGAGATAAGGAAAAAAGTGCAAATTGTTTTTCAAAATCCAGATGATCAACTTTTCTCTCCGACTGTTTTTGATGATATATCTTTTGGTCTGCTTAACTTGGGATTAAAAGAAGATGAAGTGATGAAAAGAGTGGATGATGTACTAAAAGATATTAATATGGTTCAATATAAAAATTACTTTCCAAATCATTTAAGTTTTGGTGAAAAGAAAAAAATTTCAATTGCAACTATTCTTTCAATGAGACCAGAAATAATAATTTTTGATGAACCAACTCAAGGACTTGATCCAAAATCAAGAAGAGAAATTATTGAAATTATTAAAAAGATTGATGGAACAAAAATTATTGTTTCTCATGATTTAGATATGATTTATAATTTATGTTCTAAAATTATTTTATTATATAATGGGAAAATAATTAGTTTTGATGATAAAGATAAAATATTAAAAGATAAAAAACTTTTAGAAGAATGTGAATTAATATAAAATTTACTACAAATCTTCCAATTAACTTCTTGCTTCTCTTAAAAGTTCAGTATACTCACTAATCTCTCCACCAACAAGGTTTTTAAGCGCAGCAGTAAAATCTTTTGCAAAACTTTTTGCTCTTACAGTATTTCCAAGAACAATACCTAAAACTTCTTTAATTTTTTTATTAGGTACATAATCGCATGTTGTTAAAATCATATTTACTTCCTTAATTAATAATTTCTAATTTTAATTTTATTTTTAATTTTATTATTTTAGATTCTATATTTTTCTATACCATCTTCTTTGCCCTTTTGACTTTTTCAATAATTAATAAGATTACTATATAGCCAATAAAAAGAACAACGCCCATAATAAAAATTTCTAAAACTCAATTAAATTTAAAAAGCCCTGGATATACCAGGGCAAAACAATTTTTTAAAAATTTCTTTCCTTTTACTTCTCTAGTTTTTTATGGCATAGCCACCAATCAAGGCATTCAAATTCACCTTTTTTTGCTTTTTCAAATCTTTCCATTGCTGTTTTTATATCCTTTGCAGGTGGAATTATTACATGATCTTTTCCCACTACTTCACTATCTGGCCAATTTGCTGGCATTGCGACTCCATATTTATCAGAAACTTGCATGCCTTCAACTGCTCTTAAAATTTCATCAATATTTCTTCCAAGTTCTTGTGGATAATAGAGGATAATCCTTATAAATCCTTTGTCATCTACAACAAACACTGCTCTTACTGTATTTGTTCCTTTTCCAGGATGAATTAATCCGAGTTTATCAGCAACTTCTCCTGTATCTGCAATAATAGGAAACTCAATCTCGACTCCCAATTTTTCTTTTATCCATTCAATCCATTTAATATGAGAGAATACTTGATCAACTGAAAGGCCAATCAATTCACAATTTAACTTTTTAAATTTTTCATATCTCTTTTGAAAAGCAAAAAATTCTGTAGTACAAACTGGTGTAAAATCTGCTGGATGAGAGAACAAAACAAGCCATTTACCTTTGAAATGGTCTGGTAAAACCATTTCTCCATGAGTTGTTAAAACTTTAATTTCAGGAAATTTTTCACCTAAAAGTGGTATGCTTTTTCTTTCTTCATGTTCACACATTTTGCACCTCCTTATTTATAATTATACCAAATTTATATTTATTTTAAAAAATTAAAAATTTAATAAATATCCATTTTCATTCAACCATCTTATGTTTTTTTATAATTTGGTAAAATTTTAAATATTTTCTCATAAAAACTCTTTTTGTGAGTTTTCTCTATTAAATGAATAAGTTCATGCACAACTACATAATTAATTAACATCTATTGGTGCCATAACTAATCTATAGGAAAAATTAAAATTTCCTCTTGCAGTACATGAATCCCTTCTCTTTTTTACACATAAAATTTCTTTTATAACCTTTTTACAAAAATTTACAAATACCTCTTTTGCCTTTTTGATAATTTTGTGATAGATAAAAACAATCATTAAAGATAATTAGTTTAATTTGATTTTTAACTATTTTCAAATCATAAAATTTTCCAAAAAAAAGAATTTTTTTCTACTTAACAGAAAACTTTTTATGATTAACCTTTATTTTTCTATTTTCTATAATCCTTAATTTCTTTTCAATCCAATTTTTATGTTTACTCACAAATTCTAAAATTTCATTATCTTTTGATTTAATGAAACTCTTAATAAAATATCCCCATTTTTATATAATTTATTTATGGATTTATCTTAATGGAGGTAAAACCATGCCTACTTATGAATATATTTGTTCAGATTGTGGAGAGAAGTTTGAAATTTTTGCGACTTTTGAGGAAAAAGAAAAAGGTTTGAAATTAAAATGTCCAAAATGTGAAAGTAAAAAGGTATCACAGGTTTTTGGAAGTGTCTTTATTATAAATAAATCAAGTAGTAGTTCAGATAGCAAAGGATGTTCCTCGTGTAATGGGAATTCATGCTCCTCTTGTAGATAATTCATATAATAATATAATTGAGAGGTTTTAATGCCATTTACTCCATTTCATTGGGGACCAAGTTCTTGGATAGGTATAATTTTATTTAAAATTTTTGATTTACCCACACTTGTTGTTGCAAGTGTAATTGTTGACATTGAACCATTTTGCGTTTTTGTTTTTAACGCACCATGGCGTGCACACGGTTTTTTGCATAGTTTCTTAGGTGGTTCAATAATTGCAACTTTAACAGCAATATTTATCTATTTTCTAAAAAATAAAATTAGAAAAATAATGTCTTTCTTTAAGTTATCACAAAATTCACCGTTTAAAAAAATTTTATGGACTTCATTTTTTGGAATTTACTTTCATATTTTATTAGATTCTCCTTTATATAGTGATATAACACCATTTTATCCATTAAAAACAAACCCCTTATATGGCAAGATTTCTTCACGAGATATTTATCTTTTTTGTAGTTTATCTTTTATAGTTGGATTATTTGCATATTTAATTAAACTTTGGAATTATAAAAAAAACTTTAATCAAATATTATGAGAGATAAAATTTTATAATATTTTTTATTTAAAAAATAAAATTGGCTCCTCGGGCAGGATTCGAACCTGCAACCTAGTGGTTAACAGCCACCCGCTCTACCGTTGAGCTACCGAGGAACCTATCATAAATTATATTTAATCTTTTAATTTTGTCAATATGGTTATCTATTTTATATTAAACCCTTTTTTGAAAGATATTCATTTAAAATTTTTCTTATTTCATCAGAAGATAACGGACCAAAAAATGGTTCTTCTCCATCAACATAGACATTTGTTGAACCATATTTCAAAATTTCATCTTTTGTTAGAGGAACATACTCTACTAATTCAATTTTATCTCCAAACTCTTTAATAGTATCTTTTAATTTTTCATACCAAACTATAGTAAAAGGACACCTTAAATTCTTTACAATTTCCACAACAACTTTATTCTCTTTTTTTAAATGATTAAATGTTGGTTTTAATAATTTTGGTGTTTCAATTTCTTTATACTTTTTAATTAAAGATTTAAAAGGATGATTTAATCCACTAAGTTTAATCTCCTCAAAATCAAATTTTTTAAAAAAAGAGATAGGCATCCACTCTTCACCATCAATTCCAATTGTCATAACTCCGCTTCTATCAATTGTGTTTTTAATAACTTCTTCAATTAGTGCTTTCCCAACTCCTCTTTTTCGAAAATTTGGTAACACCCATATACATGGCATAAAATATAGATCTTTTCCTGATATTAAATTTATACCCTCTTCAATTGGCCAAAGTTCAACTCTTCCAATTGGGATATCCAATTCATAGGCAATAAAACCCTTCCAGCCAGATTTAAATCTAAATTCTCTCCATAAATTAGCAATAAATTTTATTGCATTTATATATTTATCCTCACTTGGACAACATGGAACAAATAAATCAATTATATTTTCTTCTGTTGCCATTTTTATTTCCATAATTTCCTCTTTTAAATGATAACATAATTTTGTATTACTTGATATAATAGAAATTAATTGATAAAATCTAAATAGTTGATTCTTTAGGAGGAGATAATGATTGATGTTAATGATTTGAGACCTGGAGTTACTTTTGAACTTGATGGTGAAGTTTGGATTGTTATAAGTTTTTTACATGTCAAACCTGGAAAAGGCTCTGCTTTTGTAAGGACAAAAATTAGAAATATAGAAACAGGAAATGTAATTGAAAGAACTTTCAGAGCAGGGGAAAAAGTGAAAGAGGCATATGTAGAAAGAAAAGAGTTTCAATATATGTATAATGATGGAACTATGTATTATTTCATGGATAACAAAACATATGAGCAGATTGAACTTCCTGAAGAATTTATTGGTGATGAAAAATATTATTTAAAAGAAGGAATGAGTATTCAAGTTTTGTATTATAAAGATAGAGCAATAGGTATTGAACTTCCTAATTATGTTGATCTTGAAGTTGTTGAGACAGAGCCAGGGTTTAAAGGAGATACAGCACAAGGAGGAAGTAAACCAGCAGTTTTAGAAACTGGACTCAAGATTCAAGTTCCACTTTTTATAGAAAAAGGTGAAATAATTAGAGTTGATACAAGAACCGGAGAATATCTTGAAAGGGTAGGTAAAAAAGAATGAGAGAAAATTTAGTTATGAGTGATTATGCAATTGAACATCTCATAGAAGGTGTAATAAGAGAATTTAGAGAAGTAGAGGGTATTGGTTCAGATTTTGCAAAAGAGTTAATTGACCTATTTGATGGAGATGAAGCAAAAAAGGGAATTAAAATAAAAAGAGAAAATGAGTCTTTAACTATTGATATTCTTTTAAGAGTTTTTTATCTTGTTGATCTTATAGAACTCTCCAAAAATTTAAGAAAAAGAATTAAAGAAACTTTAGAAAAATTTACTCCTTATAAAATTAAAGAAATAAATTTTTATTATATAGATGTTAAAGATAGAAATGAGGGTTAGGGAAATAGCAAGAGAGAAGGCCCTTCAACTTTTGTATCAAAGGGATATAACTTCTTTTGATATAGATAAAATAATTGAAAAGTTTGAATTTAATGATACCCCAGAAGAAAGCATAATTTATGCAGTTGAACTTTTTAAAGGAGTTGTTGAAAATTTAGATTATATTGATAAAGTTATTCAGGAGTTTTTGCAAAATTGGGAATGGGAAAGAGTTTTAACAATAGATAAAAATATTTTAAGAATTGGGACCTTTGAACTTTTATTTAAAAAAGATGTTCCAACTGGAGCGGTTATTGATCAAGCAGTAAGAATTGCAAAAAAATACGGAGGTTATGACGATTCTTATAAATTTATAAATGGAATTTTAGGTAGAATTGCAGAGAGGTATAGAGGTGAAAAAGAGGCTTGAAGCAAAAGTTTATGGCATAGTTCAAGGAGTTGGATTTAGATTTTATATCCACTATTATGCAAAAAAATATGATATAAAGGGTTTCGTGAAAAACAATATTGATGGAACTGTCACTTTTGTAGGAGAAGGAGAAGAAGAAGATTTAAATAAAATTTTGGAACACCTAAAAACTGGTCCAACTGGTGCATCTGTTTCAAATCTTGAATATAAATTTCTTGAGCCAACAGGAGAATTTAAAAATTTTGTTATAAAATGAAAATATGAAAGAAATTTTTTTATCTTTTCTTAAAGAAAAATCTGAAATTATTGAAAAAGAGATAGATAATATTCTAAATGAGTATAAAACTTCCCCAATTTATCCTGCTCTTACTTACTCAATTAAAAGTGGAGGAAAAAGATTAAGGCCAACTCTTCTCCTTGCATCTTATTCATCATTTAAAGAAGACGAAGATAAGGCACTAAATTTTGCTATTGCAATTGAATTTATACACACATATTCTTTAATTCATGATGATCTTCCACCAATTGATAATGCAGAAACAAGAAGAGGAAAGCCATCTCTTCACAAAGTTTTTGGAGAAGATATTGCAATTCTTGCTGGAGATGCATTTTTAACTCTTGCATTTGAAATTATGTCAAGAGAAAGAAATTTTAAGGAAGAGTTAGTTCTTAAATCTATTTATGAAATATCTAATGCAAGTGGAATAAATGGCATGGTTGGTGGTCAAGTTATGGATGTGATGACTTCTCCAGATGAGGCAAATGAAGAACTTCTATATTATATTCACTCTAAAAAAACTGGTTCTTTAATTAAAGCATCTCTTAAAGTAGGTGCATTGTTAAGTGGAACTCAAGAAGATAACATAAAAATAATTGAAGAGTTTGGAGAAAAAGTTGGCCTTTCATATCAGATTCTTGATGATATTGAGGATGCAAAAAAAGAGAGTGAGGATGAAAATAGAGTTACATTTCCAAAATATTTTGGTTTAGAAAAATCAAAAGAGATTGCAAAAACTTATTTAGATGAGAGTTTAAAAATTTTAGAGAGCATCAATTTAAGAAATGATATTTTAAAATCTTTTGTTTTTTATCTAAAATCATGGCTCTCATAGACAAAATAAATTTACCAGATGATGTTAAAAAGTTAAATTTTGATGAGTTAAAAATTCTTTCACATGAAATAAGAGATTTAATAAAAGAAGTTGTTGGAAAAAATGGAGGGCATCTCTCTTCAAACTTAGGAACAGTTGAACTTATTATTTCACTTCTTTATGTATTCAATCCACCAAAAGATAAAATAATCTTTGATGTAGGCCATCAATGTTATGCGTATAAAATTTTAACTGGTAGAAAGAATACTTTCCAATTTTTAAGAAAAAGTGAGGGACTCTCAGGATATCCATCTCCAAAAGAGAGTGAATATGACACATTTTTTGTTGGCCACGCTTCTAACTCTCTTTCACTTTCTTTAGGTTTAGCAACTGCAAGAGATCTTAATAATGAAAGTTTCAAAATAGTTAATATAATTGGAGATGGTGCTTTAACTGGTGGCGAAATATGGGAAGCACTAAATAATCTTGGTCAATCTAAAAAAGATATTTTGATTGTCTTAAATGATAATGGTATGTCAATATCGAAAAATGTTGGCGCTCTCTCTTCATATTTTTCAAAATTAAGAGCACGTAAGTTTTATAGAGAATCAGTTAATAAATTAAATGAAATTTTAAAGAAAAGGGGAAAATTTGGAGAAAATTTAATTAATTTAATTAATAAATTGAAACTTATTGTAAAAGAGGCAATAATCCCAGGAATTATTTTTGAAGAGTTAGGAATAATGTATTTTGGACCCTTTGATGGCCATAATATTCCACTTCTTATTGATGTGTTCAGTAAACTAAAAGATATAAAAACTCCAAGAATTGTTCATATAATAACAAAAAAGGGTAAGGGGATTGATTTTGCAGAAGAAGAACCAGATATCTACCACTCTTCACATCCTTTTTTAGTCTCGTCAAAAAAAGAAGTCTCTTTCTCGCAAATTTTTGGAGATGAAATTGTAAAGATTGGAGAGAAAAATGATAATGTTGTTACAATTACTGCTGCTATGGAGATAGGAACAGGTTTAAAAAAATTTAAAGAACGATTTCCAGATCGTTTTTTTGATGTTGGAATTGCTGAAGAACATGCTGTTTCTTTTGCAGGAGGACTTGCAAAAGGAGGGCTTCTTCCTTTTGTTGCAATATATTCAACATTTTTACAAAGAGCAATTGATCAAATTCTACTTGATATATCCCTTCAAAAAGTTAAAGTTAACTTTGCTGTTGATAGGGCTGGACTTGTCCCAGAAGATGGTGAAACACATCAGGGAATTTTTGATATAGGCTATTTCTCTTTTTCAGATGATTTTGTAATTATGGCACCAAAAGATGGAGATGAGTTAAGAGAGATGCTCAATTTCTCTATTTATGAAAAGAGACCTTGTGTAATAAGATATCCAAAAGACTCATCAGAAAATTTAAATATAAAAAGTAAAATTATCCCATATGAACCAGAGGTTCTTCTTGAGGGAGACGATGCACTTATAATCTCTCTTGGAAAAGCAAGTTTTTATGCCTATAATGCTTCATTAGAGTTAAAAAATTATGATATCTATCCATTTGTTCTCAATTTGAGATTTGCAAATCCAATTCCAATATTTACAGTATTAAAATATGCTGAAAAAATAAAGAAAGTTTTAATTATTGAAGAACACTTCTATTTAAATGGCGTTGGATCAAAAATTATTCCAAAACTTCAAAAGATAAACGATATAAAAACAGTTCACCTTGCAATAACTGAAACATTTCCACCAATTGGAACAAGAGAAGAACTTCTTAAAAGATATAAACTTGATAAAGATAGTATAAAGGAGGTGCTATTAAATTTAATTGGAAAGAAAATTAAGGCTTGATAAAATTCTTTTGGAAAGAGGTTTTTTTGAATCTCGATCAAAAGCACAGGAAGCAATAAAAAGGGGTTATATTATTGTGAATGGAAAAAAAGTAAATAAAAGTGGCATTTATGTTAGTGATGATGCACATATTATTGTTATTCAAGATCTTCCTTTTGTATCTAGGGGTGGAGAAAAATTAAAAGAAATAATTGAAAGATTCAACATAGATATCAATGAAAAAGTTTGTATTGATATTGGTTCAAGTACAGGTGGATTTACTCAGGTACTACTAAAATATGGTGCTAAAAGAGTTTATGCAGTTGATATTGGAGAAGGACTTCTTCATGAGAGTTTAAGAAAAGACAATAGAGTTATTGTAAAAGAAGGAGTTAATGCAAGATATTTAAATGAAAGTGATATACCTGAAAAAGTTGATTTAATTTCTCAAGACATATCCTTTATATCTTCTAAAATTATAATTTCAAATTGTAAAAAACTACTAAAAGATGGTGGAGAATATATTGTTCTTATTAAGCCTCAATTTGAGGTAGGGAAGGGTAAAATAAATAGAGGAGTAATTAAAAATTTTGATATTCATAGGGAAGTTTTAATTGAATTTTTAGAATTTATAAAAAAAGAAGAATTTAGTCCTGTTGGACTAATTCCATCACCTATAAAAGGAGGGGATGGGAATATTGAATATCTATTATATATGATTAAAATTAAACCACCTTTTGATTTTAAAGTGGATTCATTAGTTAATAAATCAATTGAGGAGGCAAAAGAAAGATTTTATGAGAATAGGAATAATTTATAAAGAAATAGAAGAGGCAAAAAATTTATCCAAAATTGTTATGGAATATTTAAAAGAAAAAAAGGTTGATGTTTTTTATATTGACAATGAAAAAGATTTATCAAACACAATTATTTTATCTTTTGGTGGAGATGGAACTCTTCTTAAAGCATTTCAATATGCCTATAAATTCGATTCACCAATTTTAGGAATAAACCTTGGAGGTTTAGGTTTTTTAACAGATATTGAAAAGGAGGATGTTTTTGATGCATTAGAAAAGTTAATAAATGGAAAATTCAGAATTGAAAAAAGAAGAGTTTTAGAATGTGAAATAATAAGAGAAGGGAAATCTTTTGGAAAATATTTTGCTTTTAATGATTTTGTTATTTCAAAAGAAACACTTTCTCAAATAATAACAATTGAAATCTTTATAGATGGAGTATCAGTTTTTAAAATGAAGGGTGATGGTGTTATTGTTTCAACTCCAAATGGTTCAACCGCATACTCTCTTTCTGCTGGTGGACCAATTGTCTCACCAAAATGTGATGCTTATCTTTTAACAACTCTATGTTCTCATAAATTAACAGCAAGACCAGTTGTTTTGTCAAGAGAAGAGAAACTCTCATTAAAAATAATAGATGAAGATAGTAAAGTTTTTTTTATAGAAGATGGAATTAAAAGAGAAGATTTAATCAAAAATGATCACCTAATTTTTAAATTAAGTGATAGAGATGCAAAATTAATAAGACTTAAAGAGAAAAATTTTTATCTTGTTGTAAATTCAAAATTCAATTGGGGTACTTAAAATATGGAACTTTGGGAGAAGTGGTTTAAAGATTCACTCTCTCAATTAAATTTAAATATTGATGATGATAAATTTGAAAAATTTAAAACTTATCTTGATTTAATTATTTTTTACAATAAAAAGTTTAATTTAACAGGAGAAAAAACAAAAGAAGATATTGCAATTAAGCAATTTGTTGACTCTTTAATTCCAATAGTTTATGAAAATGAAAATAAGAAGAACTTTAAAAAAATTGTTGATATAGGTACTGGTGCAGGAATTCCAGGAATTCCAATTAAAATATATTTTGAAGATATTACTCTATATTTAATTGAATCAAATAAAAAAAGATGTTCTTTTTTAAACGAATTAATTAGAACTCTTTCATTAAAAAATGTTTTTTTGCTAGAAGGAAGAGCAGAAGAAATAATTAAAAAAGAGGGATTAAGGGATATTTTAAGGGAAAAATTTGATTCTGTATTTTCAAGATGGGTTTTAAAGATTCCTGGAATATTTGAGTTAGTAGCTCCTTATGTTACCCTTCAAGGAAAAATTTTCTTGTGGAAAGGAGTAGATGAGATCGAATTAATTATGAAAAACACCCCATTTTTACAAGAATTAGGAGTTGATATTGAGAATATTTTTAAATATGAACTTCCATATTATAGAAGTGAAAGAGTTCTACTTGTTTTAAAAAAAATAAGAATAACTCCTGAAAAATATCCAAGAAGTTTTAAAAGAATAAGAAGTTTATAATATTATTTTATTTTATTTTATCAATAAAATAAACCGATAATATAATAATTGCACCACCAATTAAAGTGTTTATATTTATTGATTCATTTAAAAAAATTACTCCATAAATAACACTAAACACCGGAACTAAATAACCAACAAAAGATGTTTTTGATGCACCAAATTTTCTTATTGAATTTAAAAAGAAAGTATAAGCAAAAGATTGTAAAACTATTCCAACATAAAAAAGAGATAAAATAGAAGAAATTTTTATTTGGTCTAAAGTGACTTTTGTTGAAAAAGAATAAGGCAATGAAAATAAAAAACTAATAAATACAAGATAAAAACATGATAAAAGGACTGAATATTTTAAACTAATTTTCTTTAAAAGAATAACTCCAAGGCCATAAAATAAAGATGCAAGAATAATTAAAATTAATCCTATAAAAACAAATTTGTCACTGTGAATTATTTCTTTTAAGAATATAATTAAAACACCAGAAAATCCAAGCATAATAAAAAAAAGTTTAATAAAATTAAATTTTTCATCTTTTAGGAAAATATGAGCAAAAATAAAAGTAAATATTGGGGATGAAGATAAAATAAGAGAAGTAATTCCACTTGCTACATATTTTTCACCTGTTGATATTAAAATTTGTGGAAGATAAACATCAATTAATGATATAAAAGAGATAAAAATATAAGTTTTCAAATCTAATTTAACATTTTCTTTTTTAATTTTTAAATAAATAAAAAGAGTTATTGTCGCAATTAAAAATCTAAAGGATGTAAAAATTGAAGGTGGAATAGAAGAAACTCCAATTTTTATAAACATAAAATCACTTCCCCAAAGTGCTGCTAGAAATAAAATAGAAGGTAAATAATTTTTATTCATATTAAAACATGATAATCTTAAATATGATATGAGTCAAGTTGAAATAAAGATACTTGGTGAAGATGGAATTTTAGTAAGATTTGAAGAGAGAATTGATATAAATATAAATTTAAAAGTTCAAAAATTAAAAGAGTTTTTATTGAATAAGGATATTAAAGGAATAAAAGAGTTAATTCCATCATATAGATCACTTTTTATTTTATATGATCCATTTAAAATATCATTTTCAGAACTAAAAGAGGAAATTTTAAAATTTAAATATAAAAAGGAGTTTTTCTTTATAAAAAGAAAAAAGATTTTTGAAATTCCAGCATATTTTGGAAGTGATTTTGGGGTTGATTTACCTTATGTTGCAAGGTATCACAATTTGAGCGAGGAGGAAGTTATAAAAATTTTGCATAATAAAATTTATTATGTTTATATGTATGGATTTTTACCAGGATTTATCTATTTAGGAGGTTTACCAAAAATTTTACACACACCAAGATTAGAATCTCCAAGAGTTTCTATTCCAAAAGGAAGTATTGGAATTGGGGGAGAACAACTTGGAATTTATGGAGTAAGATCACCTGGTGGGTTTAGAATTGTTGGATTAACTTATTTTAGTTTAATTGATATAAGTAATGACATAAAGAGTTTTATAAAAGAAGGAGATTTTATAAGATTCAAAAAAATTTCAAAGGATGATTTTTTAAAAAATTATAAAGAAGAGATTAGATTTATATGATAAAAGTTTTAGATGAAGGTTTTTATACAACAGTTCAAGATTTAGGTAGGGAGGGTTTTTTAAGATTCGGGATAACAACATCTGGTGCTATGGATGATTATTCTTTCAGAATAGGAAATATTTTTCTTAATAATCCATTAAACTCTCCTCAAATTGAAATAACTCTTAAAGGTCCTACTCTTGAATTTTTATGTGACAAAATAATTTTTTTAATTGGTGGAGAAATTGATGCTTATTTAAATGATGAAAAAATTGAAAATTTAAAACCATATTTTGTAAAAAGTGGTTCAATTTTAAAACTTGATAGTATTAAAAAAGGTTTTAGAACATATCTTATTATTCAAGGAGGAATTCAAATTGAAGAATTTTTAGGAAGTGCTTCATTTGATAGATTTTTACATAAAGGAATTAAATTAAAAAGAGGTGATACTTTAAAAGTTTCTAATCGTTTAGATTTAACTGTTTTAAAAAAAGAATTTCCAAAAGAATTTAAATTAGATTTTGAAAAAGAAGAGATAAAATTTATTTTAGGTCCAGATGAAGAGAGATTAGAATTGGGAGAGATTGAAAAATTTATGAAGAATTATTACATAGTAT
The DNA here is from genome assembly GCA_030018355.1 of Caldisericia bacterium. Lineage (NCBI taxonomy): Bacteria > Pseudomonadati > Caldisericota > Caldisericia > Caldisericia bacterium. The sequence goes on from JASEFN010000002.1 coordinate 251,722, forward strand.
CAGAAAAATCAGATAGAGTAGCAATAAGATTGGAAGGTGATGAGTTAAAATTTAAAAAAGGAAAAGAAACAATTATTTCTGAAGGAGTAAATTTAGGAACAATTCAAATTCCACAGAATGGAAAACCGATAATTTTAATGAAAGATAGACCAACAACAGGAGGATATGTAAAAATGGGCAATGTTATAAGAAGTGATATTCCTATTTTAGCCCAAAAAAGATTTGGCGAAAAAATTAAGTTTAAAAAAGTTTCTTTAGAAGAAGCGACATCTTTGTATATTCAAATGGAGAAAATCATTGAAAATTTTAAAATTTTAAATCAAAAAATAAAAAAGTATTTTATTATATTTAAAAATAAAAAATTTATAGCAAAAGTTGAGGAGATTTATGATGAAAAAGATTTTAATAAATATTGATTGTGGAGAAAGTTTTGGTATTTATAAGAAAGATGAAGAAGAATTAATAAAAAATGCTGATCTTATAAATGTTGCTTGTGGTTTTCATGCAGGAGACCCAGACACAATAAGAGAAACAATTAAAATTGCTAAAAAGTATGATGTTTTAGTTGGTGCTCATCCATCTTATCCTGATCTTGTTGGTTTTGGGAGAAGAAGCATAAAGATGACTCCGCAAGAGATTGAAAATATTATTCTTTATCAAATTGGTGCTCTCTACTCTTTTTTAAAGGCTGAGAGTTTAAATTTGAATCATGTTAAACCGCATGGAGCACTCTTTAATGATTCAGTTAAAGAAGAGAAAATAGCAGAAGCAATTGGTAAAGCCATTTCTCTTTTTGATAAAAACTTATATTTAATTGGTTTATCTACTTCAAAGCAAATAGAAGTTTGGGAGATGATGGATCTTAAAGTTTTAAATGAAGTCTATATTGATAGAGCATATAATGATGACGGAACACTTATTCCAAGAAGCGAGCCAAATTCAGTTATAACAGACCTTAATTTAATAGAAGATAGATTAAAAAATATATTAGATTCACAAGAAATTATTACAATCAACAAAAGAAGAGTTAAACTTAAAATTGACACAATTTGTGTTCACTCAGATACACCAAATTCTATTGAGATTTTAAAGTTATTAAGAAAATATTTATGATAGTTTTTCAGCAACCAATAATCTTATATATCCACTTCCTAAAATATATTCATTTAAAACTTTAAATCCAAAATTTTCAACAAACTTTGAAAAATCTAATTTTATAAACTCCTTTGCAAGTTCACATTCAATTTTATTAAAGAATATTTTTATTAAAAAATTTGCTCTTTCTAAATTAAATTCTGAATAATCAAGAACATTTAAATATCCCCCTTTTCTTAAAACTTTATTAGCATTTCTTAAAATTTTTTCTTTATCATAGTTCTCAAAACCATGAAGGACAAATGAAATAAAAACATGATCAAACTCTTCTTTGAATGGAAGATCTTCATCAATTCTTAATTTAATTACTTCAAAATTCTTAAATTTCTTCTCTCTTTTCTTTGCTTGAATTAACATATCATCTGATATATCTAAACCAACAACCTTTCCATTAAAATTTATTCTCTTTAAAATTAATATATCGTTTAATCCTGGTCCACATCCAAAATCAATTATTTTATCACCACTTTTTAAATCCATTAAATTGATAGCGCTTTTCACTAATTTTTGATAGAATCCAAAAGTAATGAAATTTAATAAAAATGTATAATACCTTGCAAAGAAACCCTCAATTAAAATTTTACTTCTTTTGTTTACCATTATTTAAAGTATATCACTGATTTTAATCTATTCATATTAAATAAATGTTATAATAGATTAAAATGGATTTACATAGTTTAAATAAACTTGAATATTTTAAAATTATTGAGATATTAAAAGGATATACCTACACCTCAATGGGTAGGGATTTGATTTCTAATCTTTTACCCTCAAATGATCCTCAAGTCATTGAAAAGAGTTTAACTGAAGTTGAAGAGGCAAAAAGGTTTCTTGAAAATGAAGGAAATTTACCCTTCTCTTCTTTTGAAGAAATTGATGATGTTTTGAAAAAAGCAAAAGTTAGGTCAATTTTGAATGGAAAAGAGTTAAATAGATTAAAAATTGATTTAATTTTGTTTAATGAAATTAAAGATGAAATTGAGAGAAAAAAAGAAAAATATTTGAATCTTTTCAATTTAGCAAAAGAGATTAAAAAGGATACAAAGGTTTTTTATGAAATAGATAGATGCATTGATGAAGAAGGCGAAGTAAAAGATGATGCATCACCTGAACTCAAATCAATAAGAAGAAGAATTAAAGATTTAAGAGAAAGAATTGTTCAAAAATTAGAGGATCTTTTTTCACTATCTGTGTATAGAAACATGATAGCAGAACAAATTGTAACTGTAAGAAATGGAAGATATGTAATCCCAATAAAAAAGGAATTTTTAAACTATTTCCCATCAGTTGTACAAGACACATCTGGCTCTGGAAGGACAATTTTTGTTGAACCACAATTTATTGTCCCTAAAAATAATGAATTAATTGAGTTAATTGGAAAAGAAGAAGAGGAGATAAAAAGAATACTTACAGATCTTACAGTTATTGTTTATGAAAATTTTGAAATGATTGAAAAAAATCTTTGCACTTTAGGTAAACTTGATTTTATTTTTGCTAAAGCTCATTATGCATTGGATTTGAAATCTACAAAACCTACTATTATAAATGAAAAAAGGATAAAAATTGTTAATGGAAGACATCCTCTTTTAAAAGGAGAAGTTGTTCCAATTTCTCTTGAAATTGGAAAAGATTATAGAATTTTAATTATAACAGGACCAAATACGGGTGGAAAAACAGTAACTTTAAAAACAATTGGTCTTTTTCAAGCATTAACTCAATCTGGAATTCATGTCCCAAGCGATGATTATGAAACTTATATTTTTGATAACATATTTGCTGATATTGGAGAAGAGCAAAGTATTGAACAGAGTTTATCAACATTCTCATCTCATATGAAACAAATTGTTAATATTTTGAATAATGCAACTTGCGAGTCGCTCATTCTTCTTGATGAACTTGGAGCAGGAACAGATCCTGAAGAAGGAGCAAGTTTAGCACAAGCAATAACTGAATATATATATAATTTAGGTTCAATATGTGCGATAGCAACACATTATCCGAGGTTAAAAGAATATGCATATAAAACTCAAGGTGTAGAAAATTGTAGCGTTGGTTTTGATATAGAAACATTAAAGCCAACTTATAAACTTTTTATTGGAGTTCCTGGAGAAAGCCATGCTCTAACAATTGCTTCATCTCTTGGTTTAAAAGAAGAGATTATAAATAAAGCAAGAGAACTTCTTGGAGAAGAGCATATTACAAAAGAATTTATTATAAATAAAATGAAAACAGATCAAACCGCAATTGAAAAGGATAGAGAGATAATCGAAGAGGAGAAAAAGAAAATTATAAAAGAGAGAGAAGAATTAGAACTTCTTCTTCAAGAACTTGAACTTAAAAGAAAAGAGTATTCAATTTTAGCAAAAAAAGAAATGCAAAAAATACTTGAAGAAACAAAAAAGAAAATGGAGGAAATACTTGAATCTCTTCCTAAAGAGAGAAAAGAGGTTTTGGAGAAGAAAAAAGAACTTGAAAAAGAGATTGAGAAAATAAATGAAGAAATAGAGGAGGAAGAGTTAGGAAAAGAGTTTGTTCCTTTTGAAGAAATTGAGGAAGGAGATCTTGTTTTTATTGATAAATTTGGGAAACAAGGTATTGTTTTAAAAAAAGATAGTGAAGATAAAAAAGTAGTTATTCAAATTGGCACAATGAGAGTTGTTTTACCATATACCGAGATTACAAAAAAACTCAATGGAAATTTTGAAATAGATAAAGAGAAAAAAGAGGGAGAAGTGTTAATATCCCAAGGAGAAATGCCACCTATGAAGATTGAACTTCATGGAAAAACAGTTGATGAAGCTTTATCAAAACTTGATAAATATCTTGATAGTGTTGCACTTACATCTTACCCATTTATTTATATTTATCATGGAGTTGGATCAGGAATATTAAAAAGAGCAATTCATGAATTTTTAAAAAATCATCCTCATGTAGAAAGATTTACACTTGACCCTGAAAATGTTGGCGTTACAATTGTATTTCTCAAATAGGTTAAAATGGTGCCTGACACCTTTGTAACATGTTAAAAAAGAATTTTGGAATTAATGTTTTTGAACTCTTTTAAAACACTTTTAATTTTAAGCCTTAATTCAATTAAATAATCTTCTTGATCACTTTTCAAGAAATTATTATATAAACCAAGTTTATATGCTATATTTTTTAATTTTTTCATATATTTAAAATAACTCAATTTGTCAAAATATATCTCTCTTGTTCCAGTTTCATTTATAGATTTAACGATTTTATATATACTTTCATAACTATCAGATATTTTTGGCAAAATTGGTCCAAAAAATGCATATGTTTTTATGTTATTTTTATTTAAAATTTCAAGCGCACTTAATCTCTTATATGTTTCTGAGGATCCTTTTTCAAAAATTCTTCTAAATTTTTCATCTAATATAGTTATAGTGAAACCTACAGTAACATCTTTCAAATTTTTAATTATATCAAGATCTCTTAAAACAAGGTCTTTTTTTGTTTGAATCGTAATCCCAAACTTTTTATCAAAAAGTGAATTTTCTTCATTTAAAAAAACTTTCAAAATTTCTCTTGTTAATTTATATTTTTCTTCAACAGATTGATATGGATCTGTCATTGATGAAATATAGATTTCTATATTATCTTTATTTCTAATCTCTTTCTTTAAATTTTCTACTATATTTAACCTAACATCAACAAAATTATCCCAAGATTCATCCTTATGATGCCATTTTTGCATTATAAAAGAGGCATAACAATAAAGACAACCATTTAGGCATCCAAGATATGGATTTATACAATATTCAGAAATTTTAGATTTTTGAAGGGATTTTTTAATTTTTATCTCCTCAATTTTAATCATTCTTTTAAAATTTCAAAAAATAGTTTAGCATTTTTAAGCATTGAGTGGTCGTTATTGAAATAAGCGTAAACCTTTTTAGGGTTCTTGTTTTTAATAATATCTCCAATCTCTTTTAACTCATCTTTACAATATTCATACTGATACCAAGCCTCTCTTCCATGAAATCTTAAATATATCCTTTCTTTTATATTAAAAATCATTTTTTGGAAATCTGGTGAATCAATAGAAGATATAAGTAAAGAATTTTTATTTCCAAAATCTTCAAGTTCCATATCAAACCATTTTTTATTCCTAAATTCAATAACAATCCTTTCTTTATCAAAACCTTCAAAAAATTTTAAAATTTTTTCATAATTTTCAGGACCAAATGAAGGTGGAAGTTGGAAAAGATAAAAATCGATTAAATTATCCATTGGTTTAAAAAGTTCAAGAAATTTTTTGAAACTCTCTTTTGCCTCTTCATTTAATTTAAATTTATGAGTAATTAATCTATGAACCTTTATACTCCATCTTAAAGAGGTACCTTTTTTTGCCCAACTTTTTATTTGATTTTCAAAAGGAAATCTATAAAAAGATGCGTTTAGTTCAACACTATTTAAACCACTATTTTCAATATACCAATCAAAATTTCCCTTTTCATTCCATGAATACATCCATCCTGATGTTCCAACAAAAATTTCCATATTAACTTTACCTCAAATTAATTATAAACTCATTAATTGATATAATGGAATTATAAATTTTTAAATTTTGGAGGTTTTCAATGAGTGAGTTTTATAAAGGTTTTTATGAGAGAAAAGAGATTTTGAAAGATATTATAAGAAGAATACATAAAGGAGAAGATCCTGAAAAGGTAAAAAGTGAATTTAGTGAGTTACTTAAAGAGGTACAACCTGATGAAATCGCAAAAATTGAAGAGGAGTTAATTAGAGAGGGAATGGATAGGAATGAAATTCAAAAACTTTGTGAAGTCCATCTTCTTATTTTTAAAGAGAGTTTAAACAAAAAAGAGGAGATAGATAAAGGTAATCCAATTAATATTTTAATGAAAGAACATGAATTAATGTTAAAAATGGGAGATGAATTGACCAAATTATTCAATTTAGTCAAAGATGAATTAAGTTTTAAAGAAAATGAAGGGAAAATCAGTGAGATAATTAAAAATTTTAAAGATTCAGAGAGTCACTATTTAAGAGAAGAAAATGCTCTTTTTCCAACACTTGAAAAATATGGTGTTGTTGAACCACCAAAAATTATGTGGATGGAACATGACAAAATAAGAGAGATAAAAAAGAGTTTATTTGAAAGTTATGAAAAATTAAAAGAAAACTTCAAGAACGATGTTTTGATTAAAATAAAATCAATTTCTTTAGAACTTTTTAACTTTATAAATTCTCACTTTTTCAAAGAAAACAACATACTATTTCCAACAGCAAATAAACTTTTTAAAAAAGAAGACTTTTTGAAAGTAAAAAAGGATTTTGACGAAATTGGATATCCAACATTTTTACCAGATGAATTTAAAGAAAAAATTTCAATTGAGATAAAAGAAGAAAAAGCGGCTGGTGGGGAAATTGAACTTCCAACTGGATCATTTAGTTTAGATGAACTTGAGTCAATTTTAAACACTCTTCCGGTAGATATAACTTTTGTTGATAAAAATGATAAAGTTAAATATTTTAGTATGACAAAAGATAGAATTTTTGTTAGAACTAAAGCAGTTTTAGGAAGGAGCGTCCAAAATTGTCATCCACAAAAAAGTGTTCATATTGTAAATAAAATACTCGAGGAATTTAAAAAAGGAACAAGAGACTCAGCAGAATTTTGGATAAATTTAAATGGAAGATTAATATATATAAGATATTTTGCTGTAAGAAAAAATGGTGAATATTTAGGAACAATTGAAGTAACTCAAGATATAACAGATATAAAGAAAATTGAAGGTGAAAAGCGCCTTTTAGATTGGGAATAAATTTAGGAGATGAAAATGGAGAAATTTTTTGATTTTAAAGGCTACAAAATTTTTTACCATTCAAATGGAGTTGGAGAGAAAGGGAAAATTTTTATTGTTCATGGATTAGGAGAGCACATTGGAAGATATGAAAGAATAGAAAAAATTTTAGTTGAAAATGGGTATATGGTAGAAGGTGTTGATTTAATTGGACATGGGAAAAGTAGTGGCAAGAGAGGAGATATTCCTAATTTTGAAACTCTTTTTGAAATTTTTGATGAAGCCATAAAATTTAATAAGATTGAACCCACCTTTCTTTTAGGACATAGTTTAGGTGGTTTAATTGGAATGAGATTTCTACAAGAAAGAGAGGGTTTATTTAAAAAGGCAGTTATATCAAGTGGAGTTTTTAATATAGATTTAAATGAACTTCCAAAAGGATTAATAAGTCTTGCAAAATTTCTCTACAAAATTTATCCAAAATTTACATTTTCAAATAGAATAAACCCAGAGGATCTTTCAAGAAATGATGAAGAGGTAAAAAAATACATCCAAGACCCTCTCGTACACAATAGAATTTCAGTAAGACTATTTTTTGAAATTTATAAAAATACAAAATTAGCATTAGAAAAAGAAACAAAAACACCAATTCTTATTCTTTATGGAAAATATGATAAAGTCGTTCCACCGATTTCTTCAAAACTTCTATATGATTCAATTAAAGGAGAAAAGACAATAAAAGAGTATCCAATGAAACATGAACTTTTTAATGATCCAGAGGGTGATATTGTTATAAATGATATTTTAGAATTTTTGAAATCTTAAATTAATCTACAGTTTCTTGTGAAATAAGATTTACTCCTAAATTTAAGACATTTTCCAAAATAATTTCACCCTTTTTAACTTTTTTTGTTATTTTTATCTTTTTTATCTCTTTTAAAACTTTAAAAATTGCCTCTTTTGGAATTTCAGAATTAAGCCTTACTGCAACTCTTCTTTTAGAAAGACCATCTGCCTTTAAAGTTGTTGTTAAGATTCTTTTTGGATTTTTAATTTCTTGAAATGCATAGTTAAGTCCTCTTTTACATTTATAATTTGTAATTTTCTCGGCATCAATTAAAATTTTGCAACCAATTGGACAAATAATACAAGTTATTTCTTTCATATAACTTCGAGAATTACTTTGTCTTTCTCAATTAAGTTTGGCTTAAATGAAATTTCTTGAATTTCAGCAGGGTAAATTGCTTTTAATTTTTTATTTAATATCACCCTTTTACCCTCTCTTAAAACGATTTCTTTATCAAAGATTGGTTTTTTAACTCTAAAGTAAATTTTTACATCTTTATCATCCTTTTCAATTATTTGTGGAACATAATTTTTTATTAAATCACAACTTAAAATTTTTATCATAGATATATTTTTATTTTTATTTTTTAATATATAATCTAAAACTTTTAATGATGAAATCATTGCTCTATCTACAAGATCAAAAATAAAAACTGAATTTCCTATAACAAATGTGTTTTTTATGTTTGTCATAAAATATTGATTAACAAAAGGACCTAGTGTTTTTTTATCAATTAAAATTTTGTTTCTTAATATATCAATTTCAGGTATTAAACCAACAGAAAGAAGAAGAGTATCTACTTTAAACTCTTTTAATTCACCTTTTGGTTTTAAATTCTCATCAACTTCAGAAACATAAATTTTTCTTAATCTATCACCACCTTCAACCCTTGTAATCGTGTGAGATAGATATAGTGGTATATCAAAATCTTCTAAACATTGTCTGATGTTTCTTGGAAGTCCACCATAAAATGGCATAATTTCAAAAACTCCAATAACCTTCATTCCTTCAAGAGTTAATCTTCTTGCCATAATTAAACCTATATCACCTGAACCAAGAATTGCAATTTTATTTCCAGTTTTTAATCCTAAAATATTTGTTATGTATTGTGCAAACCCTGCTGTAAAAATTCCTGAAGGCCTATCTCCTTCAATAAAAATAGCACCTCTATTCCTTTCTCTTGCTCCCAATGCAAATGCGAAATATTTTGCATTAACTTCTATTATTCCTTTTGGAGAATAAAAATAGAGTTTATCATTTTCAAAACCAGAACACATTGAATTTGTAAATATTTCTATATTTAAATTTAGTATCTCTTTTTTTAACTCCTCAATTAATTCTGGACCTGTTAGATCCCTTTTATAAATTTGTGTACCAAAACCCGTATGAATACATTGTTTTAATATTCCACCAATTTTCTCCTCTCTATCAAAAATAAAAACATTTAACCCTTTCTTTTTTGCTTCTTTTGCTAAAAAAAGTCCTGCTGGTCCACCACCCACTATTGCTAAGTCTATATTATTCAATTTCACCATAAACAATTAAACCATTCTTTCCCTTCTTTTTAATTTCTTCAAATGGAGTTCCATTAAACTCATTTAAAATTTTTAAAATTCTAATCATACAAAAAGAACCCTGGCACCTTCCTGAAGTAACTCTTAATCTTCTTTTTAATCCATCAATATTTTTTGGAGTTGGGAAAGTTTTAAGGGTATGGAGAATTTCTCCTTTAGAAACAAATTCACATCTACAAATAATTTCTCCAAAAGATGGATCCTTCTTAATTAATTTATCAATTTCTTCTTTTGAAAGATTTTTTAATGAGATATCTTTATCAAGAAAATCAATAAAATTTTCTTTTTCCTTAAGATTAATTCTGTCTTTAATTAAAGAAACAACATATTTTGCAATGGCAGGTGATGCAGTAAGACCAGGGGAGTCGATTCCTTGGACATGTAAAATATTTGTACCCTCTTCAAATTCAATTATAAAATCTCTCCTTTTTGATGATGCTCTAACTCCTGCAAAATCTCTTATTATAAAAGGAGAGAAATCAAAATCAATAAATTTACTAACTTTTTCCAAAATTTCTTCTCTTTCATTTAAATAAGATGATGTATCATATGATTTCACAATGCGAGATGTTGGTCCTAAAAGGATATTACCATGAGTAGTTGGAGTTATTGAAACTCCCTTTCCTTTATCAGTTGGTACTCCAAATATAGGTCGATTAACTAATCCTTTTAAATTTTTATCTGTTATTATGTACTGTCCTCTTCTTGGAAAAATTGAATCTTCTTTTAAAAATTTTTTTCCAAAAAAACCAAGAGAATTTATAAATATTTTTGTTTTAAACTCACCTTTGTCAGTAATTACTAAAATAGTATCTTTATCTTGAACTAAATTTTTTATTTCACAAGAAAGCAAAACCTCTCCTCCATTAATAAAACCAGATCTTATAAGTTTTATTGTTGCTAAAAATGGATCAATTATTCCAGCATCTAAAGAAAATAGCCCTTTTGTATAAATCTCTTTTAAATTTGGTTCTAACCTCTTTATTTCACTTTTATCTATAATTTCAACATTTATTTTATTTTTAATCCCTCTTTCATATAATTCTTCTAAAATTTTTTCCTCTTCATTATTATAAGCAAGAACCAAAACTCCATTAAATTCTGAATCTATATTTAGTTTTTCTGTAAGATCTCTCCAAAGTTTTTTACCTTCACTGTTTAATAGCGCTTTTAAGGTTCCAGGAATTGGATCATATCCTCCATGAATTATTCCTGTATTTGCAATTGTTGAGCCAAAAGATGCAACATCATCCTCTTTTTCTATTAAAAGAAGAGTTATCTTAAATCTTGATAATTCTCTAAAAATATTTGCTCCAACAACTCCTCCCCCTCCAACAATCACATCATAATTTTTCTCCAACCCAAACTCCTCTTAACAGCCTCTTTCCAAATTTTATATTTTTTTTCTCTTAATTTTTCATCAATTTGAGAAGTGAAAATTTTTTCTATTCTTTCAAAATCTTTTAGATTTTCAAATTTAATTATTCCTAAGCCAAGAGATGCAAGAAGAAATGTTCCAAAAGCAGTTGTTTCTAAAATTTTTGGTCTTTCCACTTTTATTCCTAAAAAATCAGATTGAATTTGTAAAAGAAGATCATTCATTGCCGCACCGCCATCAACTCTTAAAACCTTTATCTTTTTTTGAGTTTCATTCTCCATAACTTCTATAACATCTCTTGTTTGAAATGCAATTGCTTCAAGTGCTGCTCTTGCAATATGAGATTTGTTTGTTTTTCTTGTAATTCCAATTATAAGACCTCCTGCATACATATCCCAATATGGGGTTCCTAAACCGACAAATGCTGGAACAATATAAACTCCCTCGCTATCCTGAACCTCTTTTGCAAGTTTTTCAATTTCATTTGAATTATTTATTATATTTATTCCATCTCTTAACCATTGAACAAGAGCACCAGCAATAAAAATTGAACCCTCAAGAGCAAAGGTCACATTTCCATTAATTCCCCATGCAATTGTTGTTAAAAGGCCATTCTTAGAAAGAACCTTCTCTTTTCCAGTATTTAAAAGAATAAAGCATCCTGTTCCATATGTATTTTTAACCATACCCTCTTCAATACATAATTCTCCAAAAAGCGAACCTTGTTGATCACCAACAATTCCAGTAATTGGAATTTCGCTTCCAAAATAGTCTTTATGAACTTTTCCAAAGAGAGATGAAGAATCTTTGACTTGAGGCAAAATGTGCTCTGGAATAGAAAAATTTTTTAAAATATCTTTATCCCATTCTAGATTATTTATATTAAACATCATAGTTCTACTTGCGTTGGAGTAATCTGTAAAAAATGATTCACCTTTTGTTAATCTGTATAGAAGATATGTATCTACTGTTCCAAAAAGAACTTCTCCATTTAAAACTCTTTTTTTAATATCTTCTCTTTCTCTTAAAAGATAAACAACTTTTGTTAAAGAAAAATAAGGATCAATAACAAGTCCTGTTTTTTTATGAATCTCTTCATTAAGATCCTCTTTTTTTATCTCTTCACAAATTTCTGCACTTCTTCTACATTGCCATACTATTGCATTATATACAGGCTTTCCACTTTCTTTCTCAAAAAGAATTGTTGTTTCTCTTTGATTTGTAATACCAATTGTTAATATATCCTTTGGTTCCAAATTAAGCGCATTAAGAGAATTTTTTATTGTTTTAAGTGCTGAATCGAAAATCTCCTCTGGATTATGTTCAACCCAACCTGGTTTTGGATAAATTTGAGTTATTTCCATTTTTTCAACATGTTCAATTTCTCCAGAATCATTAAAAATAATGGCTCTTGTACTTGTTGTTCCTTGATCAATTACAAGAACATATTTTTTCTTCATATTTCCTCCATAAAATTAATTATAGTAATTTTATTTTTAAATTTTAAAGTGATATAATAATTTAAGATTTTAGAGTATAAGAGAAAAACTTAGTCTAAATGTGGCTTTTATATTTTTAAAATAAATGGAGGTTAAGAGAAGTGAGTGATCTTTTTGAAGTAAGGATTCATGGTAGGGCTGGTCAGGGAGCAAAAACAGGGGGCCAAATTTTAGCATATGCTGCATTTTTTGAAGGTAAAACAGTTCAAGCATTCCCTGAATACGGCTCAGAAAGAAGGGGTGCACCAACAGTTGCTTACACAAGAATTTCTACAAAAGAGATTAGAAGTCATGAACCAATTCTTGAACCAGATGCTGTTATTGTTCTTGATGAGACTTATATTTACACTCTTCCAGTTACAAAAGGGTTAAAAGAGAATGGCGTTTTAATCATCAACACAACAAAGACAAGTGATGAGGTAAGAAAAGTAACAAAATTTAATGGGAAAATTTTTACGGTTGATGCAACTGGAATTTCTCTTTCAACTGTAGGCAGAGATGCTCCTAACATTCCTACACTTGGTGCTCTTGTTAAAGTTACAGATATTCTCTCACTTGATTCACTTAAAAAGGCAATTGAAGAAATGTTTTTAAAGAAACTTGGTGAAAATCTTACAAAGAGAAACATTGATGCTCTTATGAAAGGTTATGAGGAGGTAAAATAATGAATAAAGTTAATAAAGTAAGAATAGGTGCAACTTGGAAAGAACTTCCTATTGGCGGAACACTTCCTGCTGCCACATCTCTTGATTATAAAACTGGTGCATGGCGTAGTTTTGTTCCAAAATTTAACCCAAATGAGTGTACACATTGTATGATTTGTGTTCACTATTGCCCTGTTATGGCTATTCCTACAGAAATTAATGAAAATGGAGTTAAGGGTTTTAAGGATAGAATTTATAAAGGAGTTGTAAGACTTGAGACAAATTTAGATTATTGTACAGGATGCGGAATATGTGCTGAAGAGTGTCCAACTGGGGCTATTAAGATGGAAAGAGAAACATGGGAGGTGAAATAATGGGAGTAACTGTAAAATCAAAAAAGATACCTTTAACTGGTGCAGAGGCGGTTGCAGAAGCAATGAGACAGATAAAACCAGATGTAGTTGCAGCATATCCAATAACTCCCCAAACACCAATTGTTGAAATTTTCTCAAAATTTGCTGCAGATGGAATAGTCGATACTGAAGTTGTAACTCCTGAATCTGAACACTCTGCAATTTCAATTGTTACTGCAGCATCAGCAGCAGGGGCAAGAGCGATGTCTGCTTCAGCATCTCAAGGACTTGCTTTAATGGTTGAAGTTTTGCCTGCAACAAGTGGACTTAGACTTCCAGTTGTTATGGCCATTGCAAATAGGGCTCTTTCTGCACCAATAAACATACATTGTGATCATTCAGATATGATGGCAGTAAGAGATTTAGGATGGATACAGATTTTTTCTGAAAATGCCCAAGAAGCATATGAAAATATGTTTCTTGCAGTAAAACTTTCAGAGCATCCAGATGTTTTACTTCCAGTAATGGTGGGTCTTGATGGATTTATAATAAGCCATGGAGTTGAGGTTGTTGAAATATATGATGATGAGATAATGCACTCTTTTGTCGGTGATAGAAAGCCACATCTCTCTCTTTTTGATTTTGAAAATCCAATAACAATCGGACCTCTTGAGTTGCCAGATTTTTATTTTGAAACAAAAAGGCAAGAGCAAGAAGCAATGAAAAATGCACTCAAAATTTATATTGAAATTGGAAAAGAACTTTCAAAAATTACTGGAAAAGAATACAAATATTTTGAGAGTTATAAACTTGAAGATGCAGAAGTTGCTATTATTGTGATGGGTTCTACTGCTGGAACTGCAAAAGATGCTGTTGATGAATTAAGAAATGAAGGAAAGAAAGTTGGATTACTTAAACCAAAACTTTTTAGACCATTTCCATATGATGAAATAAGAGATGCACTTAAACATCTTAAAGGAATTGGTGTTTTAGATAGAGCATACTCTTTTGGTGCATATGCTCCCCTATATAGTGATATAAGAAATGCTCTTTATGATCTTGAAAAAAGAATACCAGTGCAAAGTTATATTTATGGACTTGGTGGAAGAGATATATTTAAGTATCAGATAAAGAGTGTATTTAATGAACTTCTTGACGGTAAATTTTCTAAAGAAGAGAAATGTATTGGTTTAAGAGAGTGAGGTGAAAGATATGGAAATAAAATCTATAAGAGATTTAGCAGAACTTCAAACCAAAACTGGTTTGAAGTTTGTGTCTGGTCATAGAATGTGTGCGGGTTGTGGAATCGCAACAATTTTAAGAACCGTACTTTCTGCATCTACAAAACCAGTAGTTGTTGTTAATGCAACTGGTTGTCTTGAAGTTGTATCAACAATATATCCTTATACTGCATGGAATACTCCATGGCTTCATGTTACTTTTGTAAATGCAGCATCAAGTGCTTCTGGTGTTGAAACTGCATATAGGGCTTTAAAGAAAAAAGGATTAATAAAAGAGGAAGTCAATATTGTTGCAATTGGTGGTGATGGTGGAACATACGATATTGGAATTCAAGCACTTTCTGGTGCACTTGAAAGGTGGCATAACTTTCTATATATATGCTATAACAATGAAGGTTATATGAATACAGGACATCAAAGAAGTGGTGCAACTCCATTTGGTGCATCAACTACAACTCAACCTGCAGGTAAGGTATCTATTGGAAAAATTCAGTGGAGGAAAGATTTAGTAAAAATTGTTCAAGGACATAATATTCCATATGTTGCACAATCAAATGTCTATAATACAATTGATATGTTCAAAAAAGCAAGTAAAGCGTTTGAAATAGAAGGACCAAAATTTTTAAATATTCTTATGCCTTGCACAACAAACTGGGGATTTCCAGAAAGTATGACCATGAAAATTAGTAGATTAGCCACAGAAACAAATTATTGGCCACTATTTGAAATTGAAAATGGAATCTTAACTGTAAATTATAAACCAAAAGAGAGAAAACCAATTGAGGAATTCTTAAAACTTCAAGGAAGATTCAAGCACCTCTTTACTCAAGAAAATAGACATGTAATTGAGGAGATGCAAAAAAGGATTGATGAAGATTTCGAAAATCTTTTGAAACTTGAAAAAGTAACCCACGAAGAAGGAGTAAGAATATAATTTAAATTTTTGCCCCAGAGAATTCTCTGGGGCTTTTATTTTTAAAGGAAAGAAAAATGAAAAAAATTCCACTTCACTCTTTTCATGAAAAACATAATGCTAAATTTATTGAGTTTGCAGGTTTTATAATGCCTCTTTATTATACATCAATTAAAGATGAACATATGTCTGTAAGAGAGAGAGTCGGGGTTTTTGATGTATCACATATGGGAGAAATTAGAATTAAAGGAAAAAATGCTAAAAAATTTGCAGATTACATTTTAACAAATGACATATTAAACACAAATTATAAAGATGTAAAATATACTGTTATGTTGAATGAAAATGGTGGAATTGTTGATGATCTTTTTTCTTATACTTTTTCAGATGAAGAGATTCTTTTAGTTGTAAATGCTGCGAATATTGAAAAAGATTTTTATCATTTAAAAAAATATTTATGGAGTGGTCTTGAATTGATAAATGAGTCAGAAAATACAATAGAATTTGCAGTTCAAGGGCCAAAAGCAGAAGATTTTCTTCAAAATTTTACTTCATATGATTTAAAAGATATAAAATATTTTAAATTTGACTTTATTGAAATTTTTGGTGAAAAATTACTAATTTCACGAACTGGTTATACTGGAGAAGATGGATTTGAAATATATATGAATAAAGAGAGCGGAGAAAAAGCGTTAACTCAAATTTTAGAGAAAGGTAAAGATTATGATATAAGATTATGTGGTCTTGGTGCAAGAGATACTTTGAGATTTGAGGTATGTTATTGGCTTTATGGAAATGATATTGATGAAAGTATAAACCCAATTGAGTCTGGTCAAAAATTTTTAGTTAATATGAACAAAGAGAATTTTATTGGTAAAAACGCATTAGAGAAAATTTTGAAGGAGGGTATTAAAAGAAAATTTGTTGGTATTGAAGTCAATGGTGGTATTGCAAGACATTCATATAAAATTTTTGATAGAAATTTAAATGAAATCGGTTTTATAACAAGTGGTAATTTTTCTTTTGTTTTAAATAAATCACTTGCATTGGGTTATATAAATCTTCCTCATGGTGAAATAGGTGAGGAGATAATTATTTCAGATGGAAAAAGAAACCTTTATGGTAAAATAATTAAGAAACCATTTATAAAGCCGAGAGTAAAAAAGGAGGGTTAAAGATGAGTAAAGTGTTAGAAAATTTATATTACCAAGCAACAGATGAATGGTTAAAAGTAGAGGGGGATATTGGAATCGTTGGAATTACAGATTATGCTCAAGATAAACTTGGTGATATAGTATATTTAGAAGAAGCAAGTTTGGGAAGAAAAGTAAAAAAGGGAGAAGCAATTATTTCAATTGAATCAGTAAAGGCTGCAGCAGAAATTCATTCTCCTATTTCAGGAGAAATAATTGAAGTAAATAAAGAAGCAGTAAATAATCCACAAATTATAAATGAAGATCCATATGGAAAGGGGTGGTTATTTAAAATTAAAATCGAAAATATGGATGAACTTAAAGATTTAATGGATGCAAAAGGATATTCTGAGTATAGGAAAGAATAAATGAAATTTATACCTCATACTGAGAAAGATATTGAAGAGATGCTTCATGAAATTGGAATATCCTCAATTGATGAACTTTTTGAGGATATTCCAGAAGAAATAAAATTAAAAAGAGACCTTAATTTACCTCCACCTCTTAATGAATTAGAACTAAAAAATGAGATTGATGAGATTTTATCATTAAATTTAAAATTAAAAAGAATATTTCTTGGTGGAGGAGCATATTTTCATTTTATACCAGCAACTGTAAATTATGTTTTATCTCGAGGTGAATTTTATACATCTTACACTCCATATCAACCAGAACTCTCTCAAGGAATTCTTCAAGCATTATTTGAGTTTCAATCAATTCTTTCAGATTTAACTCATGCAGATGTTACAAATAGTTCAATGTATGATGGTGCAACATCCCTTGTTGAAGCAATTTTTATGGCTGAAAGAATAAAAAAGAGAGGCAAAGTTCTAGTTTCCAGAAGTTTAAATCCAGAATATAATGAAGTTTTAAAAACCTACCTTCCTCCAAGAGAAATAACCCTTGATTACATTGATTTTAATGAAAATGGTGAGGTTCCACTTGAAAAGTTAAAGGAAAAGGTAAAAGAAGGATACTCATCTTTTGTTATTCAAAGTCCAAACTATTTTGGAATTATTGAAAACTTAAAAGAAATTGGAAAAATTTTAAAAGAGAGCGACACACTTTTTATATTAACTATTACTGAGGGAATATCACTGGGCATCTTAAAGCCTCCTTTTGATTTTGGTGTTGATATTCTTGCAATGGAAGGTCAATCTTTTGGTATACCTCTATCTTTTGGTGGTCCATATCTGGGAATTTTACAGACCAAAAAAGAATACATTAGAGAAATTCCAGGAAGAATTATTGGAGAAACAAAAGATAGAAATGGAAAAAGAGCATATGTTATGACTTTAAGGGCAAGAGAACAAGATATAAAAAGAGATAAAGCAACCTCAAATATTTGTACTAATAACTCTTTAAATGCGCTTGCTGCTTTAGTTTATCTTTCAACACTTGGGCCATCTGGTTTTAAAAAGGTTGCTGAGATAAATTATAAAAAGGCACATTATCTAGCAAAAAGACTTATTGATGAAGGTTTTGAACTTAAATTCAAAAATTTGAAATTCTTTAATGAGTTTGTTTTAAAACTTAATATAGAACCTATTAGATTAAAAGAAAAACTCTCACTTGTCGGAATAGAAGGAGGGATTCCTCTAAGATATTTTGGTTTAGATGATTCATATCTTTTTACTGTGACTGAAATGAATTCAAGAGAAGATATTGAACTTCTTGTTTGTGCTTTAAAGGAGGGGTAATGAAAACCTTAAAAGAACTTTCAAAAAAAGGAAGTAATAAATTTGAGATAGAAGACGATTTAGCCTTTTTTGAAGTTGAAAAATTAAATGAAGATTATTTAAGAGAGGAGGTTGAAATACCCGATGTTTCTGAAGTTACTTTGATAAGGCACTTCATAAATCTCTCAAAATTAAATTATGGTGTTGACTTAAATTTTTACCCACTTGGTTCCTGTACAATGAAATATAATCCAAAGATAAATGAAGAAGTTGCAAAAAAGGAAGATTTCCTTTATCTTCATCCCCTTTTATCAATTGAATATGTTCAAGGTACTCTTAAGATTTTATGGGAATTACAAGAATTTTTAAAAGAAATTACTGGAATGGATGCTTTTACACTTCAACCAGCAGCAGGTGCTCATGGTGAGTATACAGGTCTTAGAATTATGTGGGAGTACTTTAAAGATAAAGGAGAGAGAAGAAAAAAGGTAATTCTTCCAGATTCTGCTCACGGAACAAATCCAGCATCTTCTTCTATGTTAGGGCTTGAAGTTGTTGAGATTGAATCGAAAGATGGAATGGTGGATCCAGAAAAATTAAAAGAAGTTGTCGACGAAAATACTTTTGCTTTAATGTTAACAAATCCAAACACTCTTGGATTTTTTGAAAAAGATATTTTAAAGATAAGTGAAATATTAAAAAGCAAGGGTGCTCTTCTTTATTATGATGGTGCAAATTTAAATGGTTTTATTGGTATCGCTCGACCAGGAGATATGGGATTTGATTGTGTACATTTAAATTTGCATAAAACTTTCTCCACTCCTCATGGTGGTGGAGGACCTGGAAGTGGTCCAGTTGGAGTTAAAGAGTTTTTGGCAAAATATTTACCATTTCCAGTTATTGAAAAGAATGAAGATGATTTCTTTTATTTTTCAAAACCTGAAAGAACTATTGGAAAGGTAAGAAGTTTCTTTGGAAATTTCACTGTTTTGTTAAAAGGCTATTTATATATTAGAGAACTTGGAAGTGAAGGATTGAAGGAAGTAGCAAAACTTTCTGTTTTAAATGCAAATTATATAAAGGAGAAACTTAAAAAATATTATCCATCACCATTTGATAGAGTTGTTAAACATGAGTGTGTTCTTTCTGGAAAAATATACAAGGAGTATGGAGTAAAGACTCTTGATATTGCTAAAAGATTAATGGATTATGGTTTTCATCCCCCAACAATTTATTTTCCTCATATTGTTGATGAAGCACTTATGATTGAACCAACCGAAACAGAAAGTAAAGAGACATTAGATGAATTTATAGAAGCAATGATTAAAATAAGTGAAGAAATAAAGACAAACCCTACTCTAGTTAAAAATGCCCCTCATACAACATACATATCAAGACCAGATGAAGTGAGGGCAGTAAAGGAACTCAAGGTTAAGTGGTAGAAGAGAGAATTAAATTTTTTTATCCAATAAAAACTTTACCTGTTTCTTTAACAGGGCCTTTTTGCTCTTTAAATTGTGCTCATTGCAACGCACATTATCTTAAAGGCATGAAAACAAAAGAAGAGTCTTTAAAATATCTTGATAGCGACGAATATACTTCATTTTTAATTTCTGGTGGTTTTGATGAAAATGGTAAATTAGATATATTTTCAAACATAGATTACATTAAAAGAGTAAAAGAGAGTGGAAAAAAGATAGTTCTTCACCCAGGTTTTATATCAAAAGAAGAAATTGACCTATTAAAAGGTTATGTGGATGTAATATCTTTTGATTTTATCTATGATGATGAAACAATAAAAGAGATTTATCATCTTGATTTTAAAAAAGAAGATTTTAGAAACCAGTACTTACTTTTAAGAAGAAATATTAAAACAGTACCACATATAATTGTTGGCCTTTATAAAGGTAAAATTAAAGGAGAGTATGAAGCGATTGATGTTCTGGCAGAATTAAAGCCAAATTTAATTATTTTTCTTGTGCTAATTCCAACAAAAGGCACAAATTTTGAAAATATTTCTATACCAGATGTTAGTGAAATAAAAGAACTATTTATTAGATCAAAAAGAAAATTAAGATTAACTAAATTTTATCTTGGTTGCATGGTTCCAAAAGGTGAAATAAAAGATGAAATTGAGATTGCTGCTTTTGAAAGTGGTTTTATAGGTTTTGTTAATCCACAAGATAAACTTAAAAATTTAATAAAAGATCCAGAAATTTATTATGAATGTGATGCCCTCTACTATTAGAGTTTCTATTGCAAGTGCTTCAATTTTAGGTTTTAAAAATTTAAAATATGATTTTGAAATAAAAACAATTTACCTTCTTGTAAAAGGAAAATGTTTAAGAGACTGTAAATATTGCACTCAAGCAAAAAGTTCAAAAGCAAATGAAAAATTTTTATCTAGAGTTATCTGGCCAGAATATGATTTAAATGAAGTGATAAACAGAATTTTAGAAAAAAAGGAATTTATTGAAAGAATTTGCCTGCAAACAGTAAATAATAGATATACAAAGGATGTAATTTTCGAAATTCTGAAAAATTTAGGAAAAGAAATAAAAATTTCAATTTCTATAAACACAAATAGCCTCTCTTTTTTAAAGGAGATATTCAATTTAAATGCTGATAGAGTTGGATTTCCTATCGATGTTGCAAATGAAAAACTATATAAGAAGTTAAGGGGAGGAGATTTTAATAAAAAATTAAAATTTATTTTAAAAGCAGGCCACTATTTTGAAAATAAAATTTCAACTCATATTATTGTTGGACTTGGAGAAAGCGATAAAGATATTTTATCACTATATAAAACTTTTATTGACAATAAAATAACAGTTGCAATTTTTTCTTTTACTCCAGTTGAAGGAACTTCATTAGAAAATAGACCTCCTCCATCTTTAGTTAGATATAGAAAAATCCAAATTGCGACAAAATTAATAGAGAATGGGTATGATAATTCTTGCTTTGAATTTGATGAAGATGGTAATATAAAAAGATTACCCGATATTTCTTTTGAATTATTTAAAAAATTAAATCCATTTACAACCAGGGGATGTCCGTATTGTACAAGACCATTTTATAATGAGAGGCCAAAGGGAGATCTATACAATTACCCATTTCAATTAAGCGAAGAAGATTTTGAGAAAGAGTTTGAATTTTTAAAGAAAAACTCTATTATATGAGTTTTAGACTAAAGATTTTAAAGTTTAAAAAATTAAACCCATATTTAAATATGGCAATTGATGAAGCAAATCTTATTTTTGGTGATAGAGATGAAATTATTTTAAGATTTTTTGGATGGATTCCAGCATCTGTTTCAATTGGGACATTTCAAAAAATTCAAGAAATAAATATTGAATATTTAAAAGAGAATAATATTCCTTTTGTTAGAAGACCAACAGGTGGAAAAGGGGTTTATCACGAACATGAATTGACATATTCGATTATTATTCCACATAAACATACACTTTTTGAACTTGACACAATTGAATCGTATAAGGAGATTTCAAAAATTTTTATCAACTCGTTAAAAGAATTTGGAATTAATGCAGAGTTAACCAAAAAAAGTGGTAATGAAAAAGGATTTTGTTTTTCATCTCAAAACTATTATGAAGTATCAGTTAATGGTAAAAAATTGATTGGTTCAGCACAAAGAAGAAAAAAAGAGGGAATCCTTCAACAGGGTTCAATACCCCTTGAAATAAATTATGAAAAAGTAAAGAAGATATTTTATTTGGATGATACAAGTAGTTTTATCTCTTTAAAAGAATTAAATAAAAATGTTGAGATTGAGAAACTACAAGAAGTTTTAATTAAAAATTTCATAAATTATTTTTCTACTCCTTATGAAATAAAAGAACACTCTAAAGATGAAATTAAAAAATGCGAGGATCTTTTAAATAATAAATATTCTTTGGATTCTTGGAATTATAAAGGTATTTATTAAAATGGAACCTCTTCACCACCTTCATCTTCTCTATATTCAATTTCCGTAAATTTAGCATAATTTTTTAAGAATTTTAATTTAAGTTTTCCAAGCGGACCATTTCTGTTTTTTGCAACAATCAACTCAACAATCGATTGCTCTTTTGAAATATCATCATCTTCTTTATTTAGAAACATAACAACATCTGCATCTTGTTCTATTGATCCACTCTCTCTTAAATCTGAAAGCAAGGGTCGTTTATTTTCTCTTTTTTCTATTGCTCTTGAAAGTTGTGAAATAACCAGAACTGGAATTTCAAGTTCTCTTGCTAATTTTTTTAAACTTCTCGTTAATTCTGATATCTCTTGAACTCTATTCTCAACTTTTGTTTTAAGATGCATGAGTTGTAAATAATCGATAACAATCATTCCTAAATTATGTTGATTTTTTAACCTTCTTGCCTTTGTTCTTATTTCAAGAATAGAAATATCAGATGAATCATCAATATAAATTGGTGCATCATAAAGTGGTCCATATGCTCTTCCAAGTTTTACCCAATCTTCATCTGATAGCATACTTATTTTTAATTTATGAAAGTTTACATTTGCAGTAGATTCTAAAATTCTTTCAACAATTTGCTCTTTTGACATTTCAAGAGAAAAAATAGCAACTGGAATTCTCTCTTTAAGAGCGATGTTAACTGATATATTAAGTGAAAGAGATGTTTTTCCAAGAGATGGTCTTGCTGCAAGAATTATAAGATCATTTTTATGAAATCCTCCAAGAATTTCATCAAGTTTTTTGAAATGTGTTGGAATTCCTGGAAGACCTTTTTTCTCTTTATAAAGAGACTCAATTCTATCAAATGATTCTTTTAATAGTTCTTTTAATGGATAAAATGGTGTTGTCATTCTTCTTTTAGCAATATTAAATAAAAGTTCTTGGCTTTTATCAAGAATGGTTCCACTGTCTTCTTCTGCTTCAAATGCTAAATTTATAATATCAATTCCTGCCTTAATTATTTCCCTTAAGACTGCTTTTTCTTCAACAATTTTTGCATAGATGTCAATATTTAATGCAGTTGGAGTTATGTTTGTAAGAGTTGCAAGGTAACTAAATCCACCAACTTCCTCAAGTTTTCCTTTCTTTTTTAGTTCTTCTGAAAGGGTAAGAAGATCAATGGGTTCATTTCTTTCAAAAAGTTCAATCATAGTTGCATAAATGATTTGATGAGAAGTTCTATAGAAGTGTTCTGGCTGTAAAAAATCAATTACCTTATAAATTGCCTCATTATCAATTAATATTGATCCTAAAGTTGCTTGTTCTGCTTCTATACTATGTGGAGGAACCCTCCCAAAGATTTCTTCGTTCATTCTTCCTGCACAAAGAGTTTTAATGTTGCAACAATATTTTTATATAATTTAACTTTTATCTCATAATATCCAATATTTTTAATAGGTTCTTCAATTTCAATTTTCTTTTTATCAATTGAAACACCAATTTTCTTTTTAATTAATTCTGAAATTTCATCACTTGTAATTGAACCATATAGTTTTCCCTTGATTCCTGCTCTTCTTTTTATGTTGAAAACCTCTTTTTCAATTTTTTCTTTTATTGTCTTTGCCCTCTCTTCCTCTTTCGTCTCTTTATTTTCCTTTATTTTCATTTTATTAATATAATCTTTCTCTTCTCCCTCACTCAGTTTTTTTGCAAGACCAAATTTCTCAAGATAATTTGAATAAAAACCAAAGGAGACATCTAAGATGTCTCCTTTTTTTCCTAGATTTTGGATATCTTTTAAAAGTAGAACTTTAACTTTTTTCATTCATTAATAAACAACATATGGAAGAAGAGCCATTTCTCTTGCTCTTTTTATTGCCCTTGCAAGTTGTCTTTGATGTTTAGCACATGTTCCAGTATTTCTTCTTGGTAAAATTTTTCCTCTTGGAGTCATAAATTTTCTTAAGAGTTCATAATCTTTATAATCAATTTCTTTGATTCTATTTTTACAAAAATAACAAACCTTTTTACCAGGTTTAAATCTTCTTATTCCTTCTTTTGCCATAAAAACTTACCTCCTAATATTAATCAATTGGTATCTCTTCATCAACCTCAATTTCACTCTCTTCACTAACTTCCTCACTTTCAGGTTTCTTTGATAAAAATTTAATATTATCAGCAATTACTTCTATTGCTTGCTTTCTAATTCCATCTGCTGTTTCATAATCTCTTATTCTCAATTTTCCCTCAACAAGAACTAAAGACCCTTTTCTTAAATATTCACTTACATTTTTTGCAAGGTTTCCTTTTGATCCCCAACAAATTACATTTATAAATAGTGTTTCTTCTTGCATTTCTCCATTTTTATCTTTATATTTTCTTCCAGAAGCTAATCTAAAAGTTGAAACCATTGTTCCAGAAGGAGTATACTTTGTTTCAGGATCCTTTGTTAATCTTCCAACAAGAATTATTCTATTATACATTCACCTTCTCCTCTTGCCTTATAATCATAAAACGTAGAATGTTTGTGTTAAGTTTCAATGTTTGTTTAAACTCCTTTAACTCATTTTGAGGGATTCGGAAATAATAAATTGTATAGACTCCCTCAGTTAATTTTTCAATTGGATATGCAAATTTTTTTCTTCCCCAAGGAATAGTGTTTAAAAATTCACCGCCTTTATTTAATACATAACTTTTAACTTTTTCCTCCTCATTTTTTAAATCTTCATCACTAAGATTTGGTTTGTAAATCACCATCATCTCGTACTTTCTCATCATTACCTCCTTTGGCGTTACCGCTTTGCTCTTCTTGAGGCAAAGCAGGAGTTTCTTTCATCTCTTCTTTTGTTTCTTCTTTTTTCTCTTTTTCTACTCTTTCTACTTTACCAGAAACTTTTCTCTCTTTCAAGTAAGATAAAATTTTATAGATTGGATAAGATGTAAGTGTTGTTATTGATACAATAAAGATTAAATAGATTAAAAATGGAGGAAGAAGAGGAATAGGGTTTTCAAACATAGAAAAAAGATCGCCCTTAAATTCAAAGAAAAAAAGATTAAAAAATGTGTAGGATGCTCCAAAGAAAACTCCTGATGTTACTGCTAAACTTACATTAATAGAAATTAAACCAAGAATGAATGAGGCAAGTGGAAGAATATAAATTGAGTATGAAAAATAATAGTAATTTAAGAAAAAACCCAAAAATAAAGAAATAAGAAGTATTAAAGAGATAAAAGGATTTTCAATTTTTTGAGTTTTCTTCTCTTTTACAATTGAAAAAAGAAAAGATATAATTGAAAAAATAAGTGGTGTAAGTAGAATATTTAAATTTTCATAATTTAATGGAGGAGCAATTTTTTCTTTTAATAAAATTTTAGGAACTTCATTAACATAAATTTCTGTTATCTCAGTAAGATATTTTGAAAAAAGTGAAAAAATTCCTATTACTAATCCAAAAATAGGGTTTTTAACATAAAAACTTAAAATAACAAGAATCAAAATATAAGATAAAAAAATAAGAGGTAAAAGAGATGTAAATGAAGGAAGATAAAAATATTTATCAATTGAATTTTTTAACAAAGAGAAAATTATACCAAAAATTATTGATAAAGTTATACCATTAATTAATCTTTTCATAATTTTACTCCAAATTTTTTTAAAATTTTACTTATTAATTTAATCTCCTTTTTATCTCCCAAAGAAGCAGAGTAAGAGAGGTATATTGCAAAAATAATTATAAAAAATCCTACAAAGATATATACAAATTTCCAAAGATAAAAAAATATTTGATTTAAAAGATAAAAAGATGAAGATATAGAATAGAGATATTTAAAAAGAAAAGAAAAAATGATCCAAAGAGGAAGAGTAATTAACCAGTAACCAATTGATTGTTTTGCATGGAATCTTAAAAATTCATCTCTATCCATTTCAGAAACAATAATAAAAATTCCAATTATTCCTAATGTTAAATATGAAAGAGATGCTAAAAAATATTCAGTCTCTTTTTCGAATCCACTATTTATACCCAAGGAACTTTAACGCCTCCTCACTCTTTCTCCAGTTTTTATATATTTTTACCCATAGTTCTAAATAAACCGGTTTTCCTAAAAATTTTTCAATATCTAATCTCGCCTCAGTTCCAATTTTTTTAATTAAATTTCCCTTAAAACCAATTACAATTTTTCTTTGACTCTCCTTTTCAACATAGATGGTTGCTCTAATATAAACTTTTCCATTTTCTCTCTCTTTAAACTCTTCAACTACAACAGTTGATGAATGTGGAACCTCTTCCTCAAGATTAAACATGAGTTTCTCTTGAATTATCTCTTTAACAATATCAATTTCCATTGAATCAGTCAATATTTCTGGATCATAAAGATACTCTCCTTCTGGAAGTAAGTTAAAAATTTCATCAAGAAGTATATTAACATTTTCACCTGTTAAAGAAGAAATTGGTATTATTTTATCCATTTTATCAAAAGGTAAAAATTTTTCGAGTGTTTTTTCAACTTTATTTCTAAAAAGGTCAAGTTTATTAACAATAAGAAATTTTGGTTTTGAGTAATTTTTTATTCTATCATAAACAAGAGTATCTTCTTCGTCAAGTTCTTTTGAACCATCAACAATCCAAAGAATAATATCTCCATCATTTAAATTTTTAAGTGCTTCATTTAACATATATCTTCCAAGTTCGTGAATTGGATTATGAATTCCTGGAGAATCAATAAAAACAATTTGCCCTCTTTCTTCTGTATAAATTCCTTTAAGTCTTTTTCTTGTTGTTTGAGGTTTAGGTGACATTGGAGCAAGTTTTGTTCCTAATATAGTATTAAGCAAAGTTGATTTACCTGTATTCGGTTTTCCTGACAAAACAACTATTCCACTTTTCATAATTAAAATATAACACATTTGTAACAAATTATAAAAATCAATGTATATTAAATAGTGTGGAAATATCAGATAAAGAAATTATTGAAAAGGTTAAAAGAGGAGAAAAAGAGATGTTTACATTACTTATTGATAGATATTCTGATAAAATTTATTCATATTTTTTAAAACTTATACAAGATAGAGATGAAGCAATGAGTTTAACACAGGAGACTTTTTATAAAGTTTTTAGAGGAATAAAAAATTTTGATTTAAGTAAAGATTTTTTTCCATACTTAATTAAAATTGCAAGAAATGAAGGTATTAATTATTTAAATAAATATAAAAAAGTAGAAAAAATAGATTATAACGATGCATTAAGTTATGAAAAAAAAGAGAGTTTTGATATTAAGATTATTTTAGATGAAGCATTAAAAAAAATTCCAAAAGAAGATAGAGAAATAATTCTTCTTTTTTATATGGAAGGGTTAAGTTATGAAGAGATTGCAGAAGTTTTAAATATCTCTATTGATAATGTTAAAGTAAAGCTTCATAGATCAAAGGAGAAGTTAAGAAGGTTTTTAGAGGGAAAAGATGAGTTTTGATGAGTTTGAAGAGATTTTAAAAAATTTATCAAGCGTGGATCTCCTCTCAAAAGAAGAGAAAGAGAGAATTTTTAAGTATATTTTAAAAAAGGAGAGGAACAAAAATATAATTCTTATTTCTCTAATGTTAGTTATATCTTTTCTACTTATTTTATTAATACCATCAAAATTAAATGTTTTTGATCCAGTTTATATTTTATCTGAAAATGAAAGTATAAAAAATCTCGAACTAAATTTTGAACTTTATCTTTCAAATCCAATCTTTTTACTTCAGATATTCTATACACTTTTAATTATTTTCACTTTAACAATTATTTTTGTTTTTATTAAAATTAAATTTTTCTTTAGAGGAGGAAATGGTGAATAAAAAAATATTTTTACTTTTTATTTTAATAATTTTATTTCTTCCAGGAACCATTTTAGCACAAGGAATCATTAAAGGAAAAGGTGATATTGTTATAAAACCAAATGAAGAGATAAGAGGAGATATTAGATTAGGTGAAGGAAATGTAACTGTTTATGGAAGAGTTTTAGGAAATATCATTGTTTTAAAAGGAAATATTAATTTAAAAAGTAAATCTTTTATAAAAGGAGATGTAATAACTTATAATGGAAGAATAGAAATTGAAGAGGGCGCTATAATACTTGGAAGAAAAATTGAGTTTATTACAGAGAGAGATATAGAGGTAAATTTACCCCAAATTTTACTTTCTGGTCAAGGATTTTTGTTAAAGATTATTATTGCACTATTCATATTTATAATCACTTTTTTGTTTAATGCAATTTTTAAAAATTTTGTTATAGAGAGAGATTCTTTTCTTAAAAAGAACTTTCTATTGATATTGTTTATAGGAATTCTTTTATTTACAATTTTTGTTTATAACATTCCAAAAGAAGCCCTTATTCTTTTTGGTAAAATTTTATATCTACTCTATATTTTATCAATGATCTTTTTTATTTTAACTGGAATTCCATCTGTAGTTAACTATATAGGAGAAAATTTTATTAAAATTTTTAAAATATCTATTGAAGACAATTTAGTTAAAGATTTAGTTTTAAGTTTAATTGGAACATCTATTGTTTTGATTTTAATTATAATTCCTATTTTAGGAAATATATTTTTAGGTATTATCTCTTCTCTCTCTTTTGGTTTAACATTTACTTACTCTTTTTATAAAATTTTTAAATCTCAATAATTTTTGGAAGGTTTGTTAGATTAATTAATTCTTTCTCTTTAATGACAATAATATCTTCTATTCTTATTCCAAACTTATTTTCAATATAAATTCCTGGTTCAATTGTTACAACCATATTTTCTTTAAGAATTGTCTCATCTCTTGGATTTAGAGCAGGTTTTTCATGAATTTCTAAACCAACTCCATGTCCTAAACCATGACCAAAATATTCTCCAAAACCCATATTTTTTATATAATCCCTACTTATCTTATCTACATCTTTAGATTTCATTTCACTTTTTGCATTCTCTATTCCTAATCTTTGAGCATCATAAACAACTTGAAATGCTCTCATAAACTCATCACTTTGTTTTCCAAAGAAAACTGTTCTTGTACAATCAGAATGATAACCTTCAAAGATTGTTCCAAAATCAAAAATTATTGCTTCCCCATTTTTAAGTTTCCTATTTGATGGTTTTCCATGGGGAAGGGCTCCTCTTTCTCCAAAAAGAATAATTGTGTCAAAACCGTTTTTCTCTCCACCAAAAATTTTCATTTGATAGTCAAGTTCAATTTGAAGATCTCTTTCACTGACCCCTTCTTTAACAAGTTCTAATGTCTTCAAAAAAGCCTTTTCAGCAATCTCCTCTGCTTTTTTTATCTTTTCAATCTCATCTTCTCTTTTCACAATTCTTAAATTTTCAATAATATCTTTAAAAACAAATACATTCTCTTTTCCAAACTTTTTTGATATTAATTCATAAAAACTATAAATCACTTTATCTTCAAGACCAATTTTTTCAATTTTAAATTCATTTGCTAAAAATTCCTCAATTGGTGGTTTATACTCAATTACTTTAACATTTTTATAAACTTCTTCATTTGCCTGAATAGTAAATCTTGAATCCACTATTAGATTTGATGAGTTTGAATCAATAAGTAAAAAACCTTCCTCGCCACTAAAATTTGTAAGGTATCTTATATTTTCAATTTTAGTTACCAAAAAATGAGTTACTTCATTAGGTATTTTAAATTTCATGGCAAAAATGGATTCTCTTTTCCAATTTCCTCTGGTTTAGTTTCAAGAGAAGGAATTGTAAGGCTCCTTTTTTCTATTTCATCTTTAACTTGACCTATGTCTAAATTTTTCAAAACTTGATTGAGTATATTTCCTTGTGTTTCAGTTGGAATTGGTTGTGATGGTGGCTTTAAATAAAGAAAATAGAAAAGGAAAGCAGCAATTATAATTAAAATTATAAATAAAACTAAAAGAAGTCTTTCTCTTTTTTTCTGTTCCTCTGTCTTTTTTGGTGTAATTTTTCTTGTTTTATTTACTTCCTTCTCCTTTTTAGCCATTTATGGCTCCTTAGCACTCATAAAATAAATTTCAAAGTTATAAGTTTGTAAATTTTCAGTTTCTTTAGTCATCATTCTTGGTAAAGTTACTGAAATTTTTCTTATAACTGATATCCTTGGAAAATTTTCTAATCTATTAAGTAATTTCATAAATTTTTCAAATGTTGTAGTAACTGAAAATGTAACTTTCATTTCATAGTGATCTTCTCTTGTCATTAATCTTGCGCTTTGAATTGAACCTGCTTGAGTTTGCGCTCCCCCAATAAAATTTAAATTGTTGAATTTAATATCCTCTTCTTTTTCAACTTGTTGAAGTTGTGCTAAAAGACGAGGTAGGTCTTCTCCAACTGGCAAAACACTTCTTAAAATTTCAAGGTCTTTATTATTTTCTTCAATTAATTCTCTTATTTTTACTTCATTTTTCTTTATATTTGTAAGTTCATCAAGTTTAGCATTTGCTTCTGTAATTTTTAGATTAAGTTCATTAACTTTTTTAATTTGGGGTTTAAGTATATAAATATAATAAAAAACTCCAATAAGAACAAGAAGTGTTATAAGTAATAAATATTTCTGTCCTATACTTTTCATTTTCCTCCTCCAATTTGAAGAATACCAATTAGAGTAAATGTAATTTTTGATTCACCAGTTTGAGCCACCTCTTGTCTCGAAAAATTAGTGAGATAAACATTTAAAATTGTTTTTGAATTTTTAAGATAATCGAGTAGTCTTCCAAGATTATAAAAATCAGATGTTTCTCCAACAATTCTAACAACTTTTGTATCTAAATCAACATCTAAATTTGTAATATATGCATATTTTGGAAATTCAGATGAAAGTGATTTAAAGAAATCAGAGAATTTTGGTTGGTTTTTTGTTAATTTTAAAATTGTATTAATATAATAATTTACAAGTGAATCTGATTTTATTTTCTCATTTTTAAGAGTTTCCATATCTTTGAGTTTGTTTATATTTGCTTGAATTATTGTTAAAGTTTTATCTAAAAAGTTAATTCTTGTGTTATAAAAGAAATAAACTAAACCTAAAATAATTACAAAGAAAACAAAAATTATTATTAAATTTGTATCTTCTGTTTTTCTTTTCTTTTTTACTACTGGTAGAAGATTTATTTTAATATTCATTTTTTCTTTCCCCCTGTTTTTGTTTTACTTTTTTCAATTTTTTCAAATGCTTCTCTCATGGCGAGCCCAACTGCTATAGTGAAGAATGGAGACATCTCTCTTAAATACTCTTCAGTAAAAAGTTTTGGATTAAAAACAACACCCTTAAGGAGCAAATCATCAAGAATAACCTCAACCTTAAGATATGATTTCATAAAATCAACAAGTCCTTTTAACCTTGAAGTACCACCACCTAAAATTATTAAGAAATTTTTACCTGAAAAATTTGGTAAACCTTGATAATAAATAATTGATCTTCTAACTTCAAGAGCAAATTCTTCAATTAAAGGAATAATTATTTCAGTTAATCTATAAGTTTCAGAATCTTTTTGGTATTTTTCCATTCTTAAATCACATGCGGTTACAAGATATGTTTCTGCATCTTTTTCACTAACTTTTAAACCATCTTGAATTACTCTAATTAAATTTCTTCCCCCAAATGGGATTGTTCTTGTAAATCTTAATATTCCATCTTCAATTATGTTTATGTTTGTGAATGTATGACCTGAATTTATTAAAATTATAATATTGTTTGTATATTTTTCTTTATAAGTATAATCAAGTAATCTCAATTCAGCAAATGATTCGATTTCAATTGCAACTGGTTCAAGTTTTGCAAGTTTAATTGCAGATACAATACTGTTTATAATATCCAAACTTGCTGCTGCTGCAATTACAGAAAGTTTTTCTCCATGAGATTCTGGAAGGGTTCCAAGAATTTGATAATCAAAACTTGCCTCTTCTATTTTAAATGGAATTAATTTTTGAACCTCCCACTTAATAACCTCATCAAGTTCTTTTTCTGGAAGTTTATCAACAGTTAAAGTTCTAACAGTAACAAGTTGACCTGAAACAGAGGTTACAACTCTTTTACCAATAAAAGAGTACATTCTTAAAAGAGTTCTAATTGCTTCTGCTATTTCATCAGGATTTACAATTTTTGCATTTTCAATTGCGCCTTTTGGCGTCGGTAAGAGACCAATATTTACAAGATTTAAACCTTTAGTTGTTTCCTTTAACTGGGCTATTTTAAGATACCCTGAGCCCAGATCTAATCCAATTAATGGTGTTTTTCCTCCAAATAAATTAGCCATTTGTTTAATATTATAACATTAAATAATTATAAAATCTAATTATTTGAGTTCCATATAAAAATGTTACTATTCCTGAAATTGACATAAAAGGTCCAAATGGAATGGGTGTTTTTCTTGTTCCTTTTTTTGTTATCAATACAAATATCGCTGGGAAAAAACCAATTATAAAAGAGAGGAAAAACCAAGGTATTACCTTTGGAAAACCTAAATATAAACCAAAAAGAAAAGATAGTTTAAAATCTCCACCACCCATCCCACCTTTTGAAAGGACAATTATTAGAAAGAAAAGAACTGGAGGTATTATTAATCCTAAAATGTTATTTAAATAATTTTTTTCAAGTATAAAGAAAATAATTCCAAAAAATATTCCAAAAATAAATGGTTCATCTGGAATTTCCATTGTCTGTAAATCTATTACTGATATAACAATTAAAACAGAAGCAAAAATAACAAACTTTAAATAATAAATAGAATAACCAAAAAATAGAAATGAGAGAAGAAATATAAAACCAGATAGAGTTTCAACGATAGGATATGTTATTGAAATCTTTCCACCACAATATCTACATTTTCCTTTTAAAAATATATAAGAAAAAATTGGAATTAAATCAAAAAATGAAAGTTTATGACCACAATTTGGACAAAAACTTCTACCATTAGTAATTCCTATTTTTCTGGGGATTCTATAAATTAAAACATTAAGGAAACTACCAATTGAAGCACCTAAAATGAAATTAAAAATTAAATTAAATATCACCCTCAATATCCTTTTTTAAAATTAAAATTCTTCCACAATTTTCACATTTTAATGAATACGACCCATTTTTTAAACTATTAATTACTCCAACTGGTAAAATAACTCCACATTCACTACATCTTTCATCTTCAACAAGAGACACAAGCCTTCTACCAAATTTTAAGTTTTCCCTTTCATAAAAAGAGAATATCTCTTCTGGTATCTCCTTTATAAGTCTCTCTCTTTTTTTAAATATCTCTTCTCTTTCATTTTTTAATTTTTCAAGTTCAACTTTTACTCTTTCCTCCTCTATTTTATAATTTTCTTCTTTCAACACTATCTCTTTTTGAATTTTTGATAATTTTTCTTTTGTTTTTTCAATAAAATCTTGAATTTCTAAAATATCATCTTCATTTCTCTTCTTTAAACTTTGTAGTCTTCCTAACTCATGATTTATGGATGCTATCTCTTTTTCACTCATCTTTTTTCCACTTGAAAGAGAATCTTTTAACTTTTTATATTTCGAATTTATCTCTTCTATTTCTCCCTCAAGGCTTTTTATTTGAAGTTCTTTTTCCTTAATTACATTATTTAAATTTTTGATATCATCTTTGAGTTTATTTATTTCATTACTAAGATTTTTTAATTTTTTTTCGAGATTATTATTATCAATAAAAAAAATTTTAAGATCAATGCACTGGATTTTATAAAGAAGTGAAGCAAACTTTTTTTCTATTTGCATTAATACCTCATGGTGGGCTCGCTAGGATTCGAACCTAGAACCTAGTGGTTATGAGCCACCCGCTCTACCGTTGAGCTACGAGCCCACTAATAATATTATAGATAAATTTACACACCTTGTCAATTAAGTTATTTAGTTAAAAATTACTTAATTAAACTTCTTAATAAATTTAAAGTTTTTAAATCTTCAATATACATATTATCTCCACCTGGTGTTTCGAGAATCATAGGATGATTTTCAAAATCTTTTGAATTAACTAAAAATTTAAATGGTTCAAGCCCTAAAACTCCTTTTCCTATATTTTCATGTCTATCTACATTTGAACCGCATTCTGTTTTGGAATCATTAAGGTGAAATACAACAAGTTTTTCAACTCCAATTACTTTATCAAAGTGATCTAAAACTTTTTTAAATCCCTTTTCAGTTCTTATATCATAACCAGATTCAAATGTATGTGCAGTATCAAAACATACAAAAACTCTCTCTTTTTCTTTTACTCCATTTATAATGTCTCTCAACTGTTCAAATTTAAAACCTATATTTGTTCCTTGACCTGCAACTGTTTCAAGAGCAATTCCTACATTTTTTACCTTTTTAAAAACCTTATCTATACCTTTAATTATTCTTTCTATTCCCTTTTCAATTCCCTCTCCAAGATGAGAACCTGGATGAATTACTTCAAATGGAATTTTTAATATTTCACATCTTTTAAGATCATCAATTAATGCATC
Organism: Caldisericia bacterium; assembly: GCA_030018355.1. Lineage (NCBI taxonomy): Bacteria > Pseudomonadati > Caldisericota > Caldisericia > Caldisericia bacterium. The sequence continues at coordinate 286,396 of JASEFN010000002.1, forward strand.
AATCGATTTTTTATAAATTTCTTCATTTGGAGAAGCAAGATTAATAAGATATGAAGAGTGTGCGCAAACTTTTTTTATTTTTGTTTTCTTTAAATTTTCAAAATATTCTTTTACCTCATCCTTACTATACTCTTTTGCGCTCCACTGTCTTTGATTTTTTGTGAATATTTGAATAGCATCACATCCGATTTTTTCTCCATTTAGTGGAGCATTTTTTACTCCTCCAGCAATTGATACATGAGCGCCAAGTAATCCCATAAATAAATTATAGCAATTTAAAATAAGTTGACAAAAGATTAAATTTAAATTATTATATTTTAAAATGAAAAGTATAAAAAAAGAGAGAAAAATATCTAATAAAACACTTGAAAGACTTGCAATTTACTATGAAATTTTAATAACTCTTCCAATTAAAAAAAGATTTATCTCAAGCGAAGAGTTAGGAAAGTTAGCCGGGGTCTCTCCGTCAACTGTAAGACAAGATTTTTTATATTTCAAAGATATAGAAGGAAAAGCAAAAATTGGATATAAGGTTCTTGAATTGAAATCAGCACTTAAAAAGATCTTTAAGTTAAACTCAATTACTCATGCAGTTATTATTGGAGCAGGAAGTTTGGGACAAGCAGTTGCAGGTTATGACTCTTTTAAAAAGAGCAAAATAGTTTTTGATTCATTTTTTGATAATAATCCAAATAAAATTGGGAAACTTGTGAGAGGAATTTTTGTTAGAGATGTTAAATATCTTAAAGATTACCTTAAAGAGAATAAAAAGGTAAAAATTGGGGTTATTTGTGTTCCTCCAAAAGAAGCACAAGGAATTGTAGATATATTAGTTGAAAGTGGAATAAATTCAATTTGGAACTTTTCTCCAACAATTTTAAAAGTTCCTAAAGAGGTAGTAGTTGAATATGAACATATAGGCGTTAGTTTCTATAAATTACTCTATAAAGCAAAAAATCAATGAAAATACCACCAATTAATTTAATAAGAAAAGATTTTGAAAGTTTAAAAGAAAAAGTTAAATTAAAAACATCAAAAGAAGTTTCAGATTTAATTTTAATGCAAACAATTGAAGGTCATGCACACAATGGACATGGTGAATTTTCTGGAAAGAAATTTGTTGATACAACAATGAATGATATTGTTTTTGCACTTGGATTTGATGCATATGCAATAAGAAGTGCAAGACAAAGTTTAATTGATGAAATATATGATTTTGTTGAAAGAGTTATAAATGGTGAGAGTTTAAATAAACTTCAAAATAGAAAAGGCGAATCCATTTTAAGAGTTTCTTTTTTTGATGAGATTGAAATTGATAGTAAAGATGTTCTTTTGGGCCTTTATCTTGGTGGGCTTATGGATGATTATGAAACAAGAAGAGAAGTTGAGAAAGTTTATGGAATAAATATTGGTGGGGGCAAACCATATCTTGTTGATTTTTCACTTTTGGAAAGTTTAGATATTGATGGTGAATATCTTGCACATGAAGAAAATGAAGAGAAAATTGAATACTATAAAGAAATTGGACTTATAATAGATTTTGATGAAAAAAATTATTCAATTTTTCTTGAACATCCTTCAATTAGATTTCAATATATAAGGCATAAAAAAGGTTTAGGTGTTTCAGATGACCTTGCGGTTTTATTTAGTGGAAAACTATATTCAAAATCTGTTGCTCTTGGAGTTTATCTTGCAGATGCAATTGATACTTTAGATAAATATTCACTTAAATTTATGGAGCAAGATTTTGAACTTGCAAAAAAAATTGAGAAAAGCGGAATTTTAAATATAAAAAAAGATGATATTTTTAAATTTATTTATCTTATTACAAATCCAATTAAAGATTATCCAGACTCATCTCAAAGGTACTTTCTTGAAATAAATCAAAAATATAATATAACTTCTATTGAAGCACATTTAATGTTTATTGATGGAATTAATCCTCCTGAATTTGAGATTGCTTTTGAAAGAGTTTCAAATCATAAAGTTTATGAATATGTTATAAATAAACTTAAAAGTGTTTGAAAAAGTTTATGGTCAATATATACCAAAAAGATTTTTAAAAAGAATAATTGAAGAAAAGAAAATTCCTCAAACATTTTTATTTTATGGTAAAGAGGGAATTGGTAAATTTTTATGTGCTAAACTTTTTTCAAATTATTTAAATGGATTAATGGATGATGATATATCAAAAGATACATTTATTATAGAAAAAGAGAAGAGTATAGGAATTGATGAAATAAGGAGACTTAAAGAGTTGAGTTATTTAAATCCTGAAAGAGAATTTAGAGTAAATATTATAAATGATGCTCATCTTTTAACACTTGATGCTTCAAATAGTTTCTTAAAAATTCTTGAAGAACCACCAAAAAGAACCATTTTTATTTTAATTACACATCTTCCTGATATGATCCAAGAAACAATAATTTCAAGATGTTTTAAAATTCACTTTTCTCCACTTAAAAGAGAGGAGATAAAAGAATTTTTAAAAGATAAAGTTAATGATGTTGAAATTCTTGATTTAATCTCAAGAATTTCTGATGGAAGTCTAAAAAGAGCACTTCTTTATCTTAATGAAAAAGAGTTAATAAAAAGAAAAAAAATAATTGGTACTCTAATTAGTTTTTTAAAAAGAGATATAAATTATATTTATGTTTTAAAAGAATTGTTAAATTGTGAAAAAATTGAAGATGTAGTTATTCTTTTTGAAGAAATAATAAAAGATATGATTACCTTAAAAAGGTCAAAAGATGAATCTCAAATAATAAATATAGATTTTTTAAAAGATATATATGAGACACAAATTATATTGGATTTAGATATTTTATTGAAAATTGGAGAACTACTCATTGAGTTTGAGAAGAATTTGCATTATAATATAAATCTAAATTTAATTTTAAGAAAACTTCTTTTGGATATAATAGAGTTAACTGGAGGTTTATATGTATGAGATACATTTATGTGAAACTTATTCACCTTGATAAAAAGATATATTTATGTGAGATTAACGAAGAAATTACTCTTAATAAATATGATAAAGTTGTCATTGAAAGAGATAAAGTTGAAGAAGTTGGAGAGGTAAGAAGTCCTATTTTTGAATCACAAGAGAGAAAAGAAGCAGTTTGTAAATTTATAAGAGTTTTCACAAATGAAGATGAGAAGAGACTAAGAGAAAATTTAAAAGATGAAAATAAAGCATTCGAGATTTGTAAAATTAAAGTTCAAAAACATGGACTACAAATGAATCTTGTTCTTGCTCACTACTCTCTAGATAGAAAAAAGTTAACATTTTACTTTACAGCAGATGGAAGAGTAGATTTTAGAAATCTTGTAAGGGATCTTGCTTCTACTTTCAAAACAAGAATTGAACTTTGGCAAATTGGCCCAAGAGATGAAGTAAAAATTGTTGGAGGAATTGGAGATTGTGGAAGAGAACTTTGTTGCTCAAGATTTTTAACAGAGTTTAAAACAATAACACTTGAAATGGCAAGAAAGCAAAGTTTAAATGTTAATCCACATAAAATTTCTGGTATATGTGGTAGATTGAAATGTTGCTTATATTATGAACTCTGCATATATGAAGAACTTGAGAAAGATTATCCTGAAATAGAAGAAGAGGTTGAAGTTGATGGTAAAAGAGGTAAAGTTTTTTCAATTTCACCATTTAAAGGAACAGTTTATATTGAATTTCCAGATGGAGTTCAAAAAGAATATAAAAAAGAGGAAATTAAGAGGTTGAAATGAAATTTTTAATATATGGTGGGCCTCTCTGGACTCGAACCAGAGACCTCATCCTTATCAGGGATGCGCTCTGACCAACTGAGCTAGAGGCCCATTAATAACAATTATAAAAATTTTTATCTAATTGTCAAGAAGATTTAGAAGGTTCAAATTTATCTTTTATTGAAAAGAAAGAGATTATTTCAAAAATAACTCCAATTAACATTAAAATTATTCCTACTCCAAAAAGAGGGACAAGAATTGCTCCAAGAAAAACAAAGAATCCACTTATTTTAAATTCATCAATTCTAATCTTTTCTGAGAGTTTATCAAAACTTACCTTTTTAAATATTCCACCAAGAATTAAAAGTATCCAAACAATCGCAATTATGAGAAGTAAAATCCATAATTTTCCATCAAGACTTGATAAAAACTCTTTTAATTTAGGACCCATTTCTGGGTAATCTCTAAATAATCTTCTATGAGTAAAAAAGTCAAATCTATATCCAAAATTAAAGAAATCACTATTGAATTTTTCTGGAAGATTTTTAATAATTTTGAACATTGTTAAAAAGCAAGTTCCAATAAGAGTAAAAACTGATAAAAAGAAGAAAATAATCGATGTTAAGTAATTTGTAAAAATTAATTTCTCATTTAACTTATCACTCAATCCCTTTACTGAAATTGCAATTAAAATTAAACCAACAATAGATATTATCCATCCAATTACTGGAATTATAAAAAATAAAGTTAAAATTGCTCCAATTCCTCCTAAAATCTTTTCTTGTTTTAAATCCATAATATACCTCCTTTTATATATATTTATACTATTAAATTCATAGTTTGTTACAAAAATTTAAAACTATATTCTGGCATAAAATTTGCATATTAAAAGTAGGAGGTGAAGATGAATTTGCCTTTAATAGTTTTGATTTTAATAATTCTTTTCGGAGTGATATTTTTTATTGTTGGAATCCTTTTTTCAATTTTTCTTTTCTTTAATTCAAATAAAAACAATTTTGATAATCTTTCTGAAGAAGATAAAGAAAAAATAGATAAAATTATTGAAGAAAAAGAGAAAAAAATTGAATTTAAACATCTTTACTTCCTATAAGGTAAGTGTGTAAATTTTACACACTTTAAAATCTCCATAGAGAACCAATTCCATCATTTAAATCAAGTTCCTTTGCCTCATTTCCATGTAAAATAGTTAATTCACTCTTATACTTTTTACAGAGTTCATGTATATAAAATCTTATATTTTTTAATTCATACTCTTTTGTATTGCAAACAGGACAACTTTCTCTTTCTGTGTAAAAATAACTACAACTTTTACAAATTTTTACTAATCTATTAATATTTTCTGAGATTATCAATTTATCAACTCTTCCATCTTGTAGAATCTTTAGTGTCGAATCAAGACCAACACCGGCAAGATTGCTTGTTGATGCTCTTTCAAAGAGAGTGTTAAGTATTTCTCTCTCTTTATTTTTATTTATTTCTTCTAACTTTTTAATTCCAAGAAGGATAATTTCATTTATTGTTACATTTGATGGAGCATTAAGTTTTAAGAATTTTTGAGAAGGAGGAGGCACATTTAAAAACATATAAATGTTTTCTTCAGCGTCAGAATTAACAAAAATTACTTTTAATTCATCAGAATCTTTTAAGACTTTTTCTTTAAAATCTGATAAGGCTTTTTCAATAAAAAGAGTGTATTTCTCTTCATAAGCATCTTTAAGATCACCTCCGCCAACTGCTCCTATACCTACACCACTTTTTGGTGCAGAGGGAGGCATAATGTGTTTTCTTTTCCAAGTTGAGGTATCAATTTTTGGTTCTTCTTCAAAAATTAATTTTTCCTTGAAAAAAATTACTTTATAAAAAGAAAATTTACTTTCAGTAAAATTTACTATTCCAAAATCTGGATACTCAATTTGAGCCCAATAAAATTGATATAAATTTGGTTTTCCAAAGAAAATTTCATTTCTTAATGGAAATTCATAAAAAAATTCATAAATATTTTTTAGGGATGAAAAAACAAAAAGTGACTTTCCTTTAACTCTCATACCCTCAAGATAGTTCAAAAGATTCTCTTTTGATCTCTCAAAAATTTCTCTTTCCTCTATATTAACTTCATCTTTAACACTCTCTATTAATTTTTTTGTTATATTCAAAATCTCCTTTTTACCGATAGAAGGAGTAATTGAAAGATATAATGAAATTCCAGTATCCTCTTTAATAGAATTTAATTCTTGAAATCTTAAATCATTCATAAAAACCTCCTCCTTAATTTTCTTCCTAATTTAATTTTACCTTATAATTAGTAAAGGAGGTAAATTATGAAAAAGGGAAAGTATAACGGAATAATCACACCACTTATTACTCCATTTAATGGAAAAGGTGAAATTGATTTTAAAGGATTTGAGAGTTTACTTCTTTTTTTAAAAGATAAAGTTGATGGATTTTTTGTAAATGCAACTACTGGAGAATTTACATCACTTTCAATTGATGAAAGAATTGAGGTTTTAAAGTTTGTAAAAAGTGTTGTAAAAGAAGACAAACTAATTTTTTCTCACATAACCTCAACTTCAATTAAAGATATTGAAAAAATCATTAAAGCATCTCATGATTTAAAGGTAAATGCAATAGTTATAACTCCTCCATACTATCTAATTCCTGATAGAGATGGAATTAAAAATTTCTTTTATTTTATTTTAAAAATTTCAAATCTTGATCTATTGATTTACAATATTCCCTCTTGTACAGGATATTCTTTATCAGTTGATATTATAAAAGAAATTGCATTTGAGTGTGAGAGATTAAAGGGGGTTAAAGCAACAATTGATAGTTTAAGTTATATAAAAGATTTAATTTCAATAAAGGAAAAAAGAGAAGATTTTTCAGTTTTAACTGGAGTTGAACTCTATCTTGCACCAACTCTTTTATCGCATGGAGATGGAGGAATTGTTGCTCTTTCAAATTTTGCACCTCTTCTTTTAAAAGAAATTATTTTAAATTTTGAAAACAAAAATTTTGAAAATTTTATTGAATCTCACAGAAAAGTTATGAAACTTTTTGAAATTTATAAATATTCCTCATCATTTGCTAGTGCAATTAAAATTGCTTTAAATCTTTTAGGTTTTCCAATAAGTAAAAAAGTTAGAGTTCCACTAATTGAAGATAGTGAAGAAAAGGTTGAAAAAATAAAAGATATTCTTATTTCTTTAGGTTTAATGTAGTTTTTTCATGGATTTGCACTTGACAAAGAGAGTTCATTTTTGTAATATAATTAAAGACTTTGGGCGGGTAGTTCAGCGGTTAGAACGCCTGTCTTACAAACAGGAGGTCAGAGGTTCGATTCCTCTCTCGCCCACCATTAGTAATAAGGTGCCGAGGTAGCTCAGTTGGTAGAGCAGAGGACTGAAAATCCTCGTGTCGGCGGTTCGATTCCGTCCCTCGGCACCAACCATAAAGACGACAAATCTTCCTCTGGAAGCCTAAAAGTGTAGTATTGTGTCAAATTTTTTTCATCCAAAAAAATGGTATGGATAAAAATTTTTAAGAATTGATTTAGTTTTTCTGGGGGTAGATTTTTTAACTTTTTTTTGAAATTTTCAAAAAAACTATTTAAACTTATCTCTTATTTCTCTCAATAATTCTCTTATTGGTAAATTTTGAGGACATTTTTCTTCACATTCACCACACTCTCTGCAATTTGATGCTCTCTCCTCCTCCTTTAAATATTCATATTCCCAAAAAGCCTCCTTTATGTCTCCATACATAATTAAATTGTTATAAATTTCAAAATTTTCTGGAATATTTACTCCATATGGACAAGGAAGACAATACTTGCATTTTGTACAATCTATTGTTTTTAAATTGAGCCATTCATTTCTTGCCTTGATAATTACTTTTAAATCTTCTTCACTCAATGAATTAGTATTATATTTACTTGCAATTAAAATGTTTTCTTTTACTTGATCCATAGAACTCATTCCACTTAAGACTGTCAAAATTTCTTTTTTGTTAAACAAAAAAGACAAAGCCCACTCTACTGGTGTTCTTTTAATTTTATAACTTTCAAAAACTTTAAGAACAGATGTTGGAGGAGAAGCAAGTTTTCCACCTTTATTTGGCTCCATAATTATGACTTGAATTCCTTTACTATAAGCATAAGAAAGACCTTTCTCTCCTGCTTGATAATTTATATCCATATAATTTAATTGAATTTGGCAAAAATCCCAATCATAATAGTCAATTATATCTTTAAAAACTTCAAATTCATCATGAAATGAAAAACCAAAGAATCTTATTTTTCCCTCTTTTTTCTTTTTTATTAGCCAATCTAAAACACCTAAGTTTTTTACTTTCTCCCATGAATTTTTCCATAATGAGTGAAGAAGATAAAAATCAATATAATTTGTTTTTAATCTATTTAATTGAACATTAAAATAAAAATCAAAATCTTCGTATTTTTCAATTTTCCAAACTGGCATTTTTGTAGCAAGATAAATTTTTTCTCTTACCCCTCTTTTTTCAAAATAATCACCTAAAAAGATCTCACTCATTCCACCATGATATGGATATGCAGTATCAATATAGTTAACTCCATTTTCTATTGCATAATCAAGCATTTCATAACTTTTTTTAATATCAATATCCTCTTCGCTTTCTATTGTTGGGAATCTCATTGCTCCAAATCCAAGTTGAGAGATAAGAATATCTCCTTTAATAAATTTTCTATAAATCATAATTCCTCCTTTAATATTATTACTTCATATGGTGAATAATGTCTTAATGAAGAGATTCTAAAATTTAAAATTCCCTCCTTAAGTTTTCTAAATTCTTTCTTGTTCAATCCCTCAAGAAGATACTTTATAGAAAGAATCATCGTTTCATACCTTCCTTTTTTAAGATTCTTTCTTAAAACTCTTTCATTTTTAATTAAATAGTCATAAAGTTTATTATAATCTATTTCAATTTGATCAAAAGAAAAAATGCAATATGTCCACATTCTTGAAACTTTTTCTAAAACTGTATGAGGTGGTTGCAAGATGAATATATTTTTTGAAAATCTTTCATTGTTTTTAATATAAAAATTCTCTTTTTTTAACAAGTCTATTCCTATTTCAAGAAATTTTTCATAAAAAACTTTCAAATCTTCAACTAAAAAACTATTTATGAAATTTTCTTTTAAAATTCTTTTTCCAAATGGATATTCAAAAATAAAAATATTTTCAAAAGCACCAAAAGGTCTTGGAATGTGAGGAAATGTATAATATTCAAGTGTTATAAAAAAATCTTCAAATTTTTTTATAAGAAAATTTAATAAAAAAGTTTTTATCCCTTTTTCTTTATTTTCAAAAATAACTTTTCCTAAAGGAACAACATGTTTTGTTTCTATTATTCCATCAAAAGATTTAAGTCTATTTGTGATTGAAAGATTAAATTTAATATCTGCCTCTTCAAAAATAATTTTTGAATAAAACTCCTTTTTTTCAAAAGATTTTTTCTCTTTTATCTTTTTTACTTTTAAAACCTTTCCTCTAATTTCTTTAAATCTTTTACCAAATTTTGTTGGAACTTCTTCTATAACTTCCATATGATCCAATGTTGATTTTAAAAAAGGCTCAATTAGTTTTTTTAATTTATTAAAATTTTTTTGATTAAATTTTTTCTCATCACCATTTAAAATTAGATATAAATTTGCAAGATTAATTAATGAGAATCTCTTTTTTCCTAAAAATTTAATCAAATCCTTTTTGTTTCTTTTAAAATAATCATTTATTTTAAAATAATCAAATTTTATGCTTTTAACACCAAAATCAATTCTCTTCCATAAATTAGAGATAACATTTGGCAAAATTGAAATTTCAGGTTCTTCAATTATTAAATTTTTAACATAATTTGAAGTTGGTTCTACTATATCTTGAAAAATATAAATTCCGGCTTCATGAAAACATCTTCTTGCTTCATCTTCATCTAAAAGTTTCACAGGAAGGTAGGTAAAAAGTTCCTCATCAAAATAAAGTGGGTAATAACCTTCAAGACCCCATACAAATTCGTAATAATATCCAAATGTATCAAATCCAAGAAGCCTTGGAATATGAGGAAATTTATATAATTCTTTTCTTAAAAAATAATCATCTAACTTTTTAGCAATAAGATGTCTTAAAAATTCTGAAAAAGATTTTTTAAAAAGAAGTTCTTTGCTTATAATATCTCCCTTATGGAGTACTCTATAACTTGTTAGAAAATCTCTTTTTGTGTAAAAATTTTTTTCAAAAAAAGGAAAAGATCTTCTAAGTTCAAGATAAACAGTTGCTTCACCTCCATGCCCAATTTCTGTTATCCTTTGAACTTTTTCATCCATATTTAAATTATATAATGCTATAATTAAAAAGATGGATATAATTTATTATAATATTTTAAATAGTGTTAGAGAAATAACACTAGAATTATTAAAATCACAAATAACTCCAGATAAAATTTTATTTGCATTGAGAAAAGTTGGAGAAGGAGGAAATTTTGATAGAGCAATCTTTTTTGAAAAAGAAGATGATGTTTTTAATAAAAAATATGAATGGATAAGAGATGATTCAATTGAAAAGCATGATGATAAAATTAAATTTGATAAAAATGAAATTGAGTTATTAAAAAAAGATGAAACATTAAATTTTAAAAATTGTGTAATTTTTCCTTTATTTATAAAGGACAATTTAATTGGAGTTATAAAATTTGAAATTTTGAAAGAAAAAAGAGAAATTTCTCCTTTTGATATTTATGCTCTTAAAGGAGGAATTGAAGTAATTGAAGCATCTCTTGAAAGAGAGGAACTTATCAAAAATTTAAAAAACCAGAAAGAGTTTCTTGAAAAAGTTGTAAATAATGTAAAAGAATTAATAACAATTCAAGATAAAGATTTAACAATTCTTTTTGCAAATAAATCTGCTGGTGATTCAGTTAATAAAGATCCAACTGAATTAATTGGAAAAAGGTGTTTTGAAATATGGCATAAAAGAGAGGTTCCTTGTATAAATTGTCCTGTTCAAAAAGCATTTATGACAAAAAGATATGAAGAAGGTGAGATAGAAACACCAGACGGAAGGGTTTGGTTTATTAAAGGTATCCCTCTTATAGATAATAATGGAGAGGTCCAATATGTTGTTGAGTCAACAATTGAGATAACTAAAGAAAAAGAATATATAAGAAAATTAAGAGAAAGTGAGGAAAGGTATGAAAAAATTTTAAATTCAACAAATGTTGGATTTTCAATTTTAGATAAAGAGGGTAAATATATTTATGTTAATAAAAAAAGAGCAGAAATACTTGGTTATAAAGAGGGTGAACTTTTAAACAAAAAATTTGAAGAAATAGTTCATCCAGAGGATGTTAACAAAGATAAAGAACTTTATCAAAAACTTGTAAATGGTGAAATTGATAGTTATACAGTTGATTTAAGATTTATAAGAAAGGATGGGAATATTGCTTACAATAGAGTTTATGTTGCAAGAGTTAATGATGAAAAAGGAAATTTTTTATATACTGTAAATGCAATAGTTGATATTACAAAAGAAGTTCAATATTCAATTGATTTGAAAGAGAAAGAAGAAATTTTTAAAGGAATTTTTGACCAATTTTCTATTGGAGTTAATTTGATTGATACTAATGGAAAAGTGATTTCAAGTAATGAAGCATTGCAAAAAATGTTAGGTTATTCAATTGATGAGTTAAGAAACCTCACATTCAAAGATTATTCTCATAAAGAAGAATTAGAAAAAAATATTGAACTCTTTGAAAGTGCAAAAAGAGGAGAGATAGAAGGGTATACACTTGAAAAAAGATTTATAAGAAAAGATGGAAGTGTTTTTTGGGGGAAAATTACATCAAATCCAATAAAAGATGAGAATGGTAAAATCAAATATTTTATAACTCTTGTAGAAGATATTGATGATAGAGTAAGATATTATGAAAATCTTAAAATAGAAGAAAATAGATTAAGAGCAATTATAGATGTCATTCCAGATCTTATCTTTATATTTGATAAAAATGGAAATTTTTTGAATTATCACGGAGATTTAAGAAAACTTTTATTAAAACCAGAGGATTTCCTTGGAAAAAATATATCTCAAATTTTTAACAAAGAGATTGCAGAAAGAGCAATTTCTTCAATTAAAAAAGCATTAAAAGAAAATATAATCCCGTCATTTATATATGAACTTCCTTGTCCTTATAATAGAGATGAAATTTGTTTTTATGAAGCAAGATTCGTAAAACTTGATAAAGATAAAGTTCTTGCTTTAATAAGAGATGTTTCTGAATCAATAAGAAACTTTAATCTATTAAAGAAAAAAGAAGAGGAATTGAATAAATCTTTTTATCAAACTATAAATCTTCTATCAAAAATTGTTGAAATGAAAGAACCTTTTACTGCAGGACATCAAAAAAGAACATCTGAATATGCTGTTTTAATTGCAAAAGAGATGGATCTTTCAAATTTTAAAATTGAAAGTGTAAAGATTGCTGGACTTGTTCATGATATTGGTAAAATTGAACTTCCAATTGAAATTTTAAATAAACCAACAAAACTTTCACCAATAGATTGGGATTTTGTTAAAAAACATCCTGAAATTGGTTATGAAATTTTAAAAGAGATAGATTTTCCATGGAATATAAAAGATATTGTTCTCCAACATCATGAGAGGATTGATGGAAGTGGATATCCATTGGGCTTAAAAGATGACGAAATCTTAATTGAAGCAAGGATAATATCTGTTGCAGATAGTATAGAAGCAATGAGTTCACATAGACCATATAGACCAAGATTATCAAGGGAAGAAATAATAAATGAATTAATAAAATATAAAGGGTCATATTATGACCATCAAGTTGTAGATATTGCTTTAAAATTAATTGAAGAGGGAAAAATTAATATTTAAAAATGTTTAATATCTCTATTGGTTCATATAAAATATAATCTGCATTTAATTTTTTTAACTCTTCTTTCTCTCCAATTCCTCCCCACAAAACAATAGCTACTTTTGTGTTTAAATTTTTGGCAAATTGAAAATCTATTTCGCTATCACCAATTACTAAAACCTCATGAGGCCTTAAATTTTCCTCTCTAATTATAATTTCCATAAGTTTTGCATCTGGTTTTTTCAAATTATATGTGTCCCTTCCAATAACTTTATTAAAATATTTTTCAAAACCAAATTTTTTTAAAATGATTTTCGCACTATTTTCGTCTTTATTTGTAACAATATAAATTTTAAATTTATCCTTTAACACTTTTAAAACACATTCAATTCCATCAAATGGTTTTACAGATTTTGTAGCCTCTTCGTTATAAATTTCTAAAAATCTTTCAATGTTATATTTGTTGAAATCCTTTTCGCCTAATTCTTCTAAACTCCTTTTTAATAAATAGTCTGAACCATTCCCAATAAATTTAAAGATTTTCTCTTCTGGAAGTTCTCTAAAACCAAGTTCTTTTAAATATATATTTACACTTCTTGCAATATCATATTTTGTATCAAAAAGTGTTCCATCAAAATCAAAAATTATGAGTTTAATCATAATTTTTGTAATCTCTAAAATAAAGATAATCTATTCCAACAGTTCTATCTGATATTTTTGGAATTGGAGGAAGTCTTCTTTTGAAATGGGAGTTAATGACCATTTTTTTAACTTTCTTTACTTTCTCAATATCAAAACCCTCTTTAACTATATCTTGAATTTTCATTCTTTTATCTACTAAAAGATAAAGAATTTGATCTAACTCATTATATGTAATTCCCATCTCACCCTCATCAGTCTGTCCTTCCCAAAGTTCAGCAGAGGGAACTTTTTTAAGAACGTAATCTGGAACTCCAACAAATTTTGCTAACTCCCAAACTTGTGTTTTATAAAGATCCCCAATCGGAAGAATTGATGCTGCCATATCTCCATACCAAGTTGAATAACCAACAAGAAGTTCACTTTTATTGGAACAACCAATAACAAATCCATTTTCTCTTTTTGATATATCAAAAACAATAGCCATTCTCACTCTTGCCATAAAATTACCTTTCCTTATCTTATCGACATCTTCTTTAAAATAAGAATCAACTATATTTTTTATATCAATTATTTCTAAGGGCACTCCAAGTTCACTTGCAATTTTAATTGAATCTTCTTTCCCTTTTTCTCCTAATTTACCATATGGCATATTCACTAAAACTAAATTTTCTTTTCCAAGAGAAAGGGTCGAAAGAAAACTAACTAAAGTTGAATCAATACCACTACTTATTGCAATAATCCCTTTCTTGAGACCGATTTTTTCACTTTCTTCTTTAATAAAAGAAATTATTAAATCTCTTGTAAATGGCAAATTAATCTTTAAACTCACCATCTTTTATCTCCTTTAAATTTTCAAAAATTAAATTGATATCTTCTTCTCTTTTTAAAGGTAAATTATATATATCTCTTTTTATATTTTCAAAATCAATCTCAACAGTTTCAAGACTCTCTTTTATTAAAGGTAAACTTAATATTTTTTTTCCTGATGAATCAAAAACCATTGAACCACCCATAAATGAGATCCCCTCTTCAAATCCAACTCTATTAACAAAAACAATAAAATATTGAAATCTTTGTGAATAAATTGATAAAAGGCGTTCTGTTGATTCATAAATTGAAATGCTTTCTTCTCTATAACCACCTCTTACTGGAATTGCAGATACAAGGATTAATAAATGTATGTTTTGTAAATAATATAAAAAGGGAAGAGAAGGATGAAAGAAGTCTCTACAAATTAAAGTTCCAAATTTTCCGAAAGAGGTTTCAAATGCTTTTACTTTTTTTCCTCTTCCAAAAAATTTTAAATCTTCAAACATTCCATGATTTGGTGGATATATTTTTCTGTGATTATTTAAAATCTTTCCTTTTGATAAATATATTTGTGAAATATAAGTTATATCATCTTCACCCAATTCTGGATAACCAAGAGAAATGTCGATTTTATTTGATTCTTCTTTAAAAATTTCAAAAATTTCTTCTTTTTTCATAGATACTTCAAGTGCTCCATCAAGAAGGTAATATCCAGATATTGAAAGTTCAGGAAAAACTATAAGATCACTTTTATTCTCAATTGCTTTCTTAATAAAAAATTTATGTTTATCTATATTTTCTTTTATACCTCCAAGGTTTGTGTTAATTTGAGCAAGAGATACTCTCATATATTTTCCTCCTTAAAAAATTTTAATTTTGATAAATAGAAAGTCAAAGGTAAACCTATTAAATATGTTGATAGTGTTTCGCCTAAAATTATAGATAGTGAGATAGAAAGATATAATTTTAAAGGAAATAGATTTAATGATGGTTTTTCCATTGAGAGAAGTGTTATATAAAAAGAAACTCCAAAGCCATTTAATAAAATTGGCGGAATTGGTGCTAAAAAAAGTTTTTTTGTTCTCCTTAAAAGATATGTAAGATATGCTGCAATTAAAGTTAAAATAGAACCAAAAATTATATCAATAATTCCAAATGGAGAGAAAAAGTTTGCAATAAAACATCCAACAAAAAGCCCCCATATTGCCTCTTTTGTTAAAAATGGTAAAAGAGTTAAACTTTCTGAAATTCTAATTTGAAATGCTTTAAAACTAATTGGAGCAAAAAGAACAGTTAAAGCAAAATATAATGCACCAATTAATGCTCCTCTAATTAGATTCTTTATTTTCATCTCTCCTCTTTCTTTTTAAAAATGAAAATATACTTTTTTTATCTTCTTTTTTCTCCTCACTCTCTTTTTGTATCTCCTCTTTTGGTTTCTCAGTTTCTGTTTTTTCTTCTAATCTCTCTTTAATTTTTCCCTCAAGTTCATCTTTTTTCTTTTTCAGTTCTTCTATCTCATTCTCTTTCCTTTTAATATCTTCCATAAGAATAGTTATTTTTCTATCGAGATTTTTTACTTTTGTTTTTAAAAAAATTATTTTTGGCAAATGGTATAGCCATACAATAACTCCACCAACAAGAAGCACGCCAATAATTACAAAACCGACAGGAATAGGTGTTGGAGTTTCCCACCTCAAAAATTTTATAGTAACAGGTGTTGTTCCATTTTGAAATAGAAAAATAAGAGTGAGGATAAAAAGAATAAGATAAATTATAGTTCTTATCATTTTCACCTCCTATAAAAATTTTATCAAGTTAATTTATTATATCAAATCTGAAACCTATTTTTATTTTTATAATCTAATGTTATAGTATAATTTAAAAGATGAGTGAACAAAAGATTATTGCAACAAACAAAAAAGCAATGCAAACATTGGATATTGAAGAAAAGATTGAAGCAGGAATTTCTCTTTTAGGAAGTGAGGTAAAATCTATTAAAGAAGGAAGAGTTAGTTTTAAAGATTCATATGTTAAATTTCAAAATGGTGAAGCATATATTGTAAATTTAGATGTTGGTCCTTATCCAAATGCTTCAATTAGAAATCATGATAGAATGAGAAAAAGAAAACTTTTACTTCATAAAAATCAGATATTTAGATTAATGGGAAAAGTAACTGAAAGAGGCTACACTGTTGTTCCATTACAGATATATTTAAATGAGAAAGGTTTAATTAAAGTATTAATTGGTTTAGGAAAAGGAAAGAAACTTTATGATAAAAGAAGAGAGATAAAAGAAAGAGAACTTAAAAGGAGGATAGAGAGAGAAATTAAATATGGTTATTAAAAAGGCTCTTTTAATTTTTTTATTGTCTCTTTTTTTAATACCATTTTCTTTTGTAAAATCTCAGATTAAAGAAGTTATCATCACCCCTCCAACAAATATAAGAACAGGCCCAGGTCTTAACTACGATATTCTCACAACAATAACAGAAAGAATGGTTCTTAAAGTTCTTTCTGAAGCAAAAGATTCAGATGGAAGAGTTTGGTATAAGGTGAAGATAGAAAAAATTGGAAAAGAGGGTTTTGTTGCCTCTTGGGTTGTTGAAGTTAGAACAATTGAAGAGAAACCAGTCGAAAACAAAGAAGTTATCATCACCCCTCCAACAAATATAAGAACAGGCCCAGGTCTTAACT